>NZ_JAPDBE010000012.1:0-106339 GCF_027705025.1 Aeromonas sp. D3
TGGAGCGGGAAACGAGACTCGAACTCGCGACCCCGACCTTGGCAAGGTCGTGCTCTACCAACTGAGCTATTCCCGCACACACCATAAAATGGCATCAAAACAAATCGTGCAGCATTTGGTTGCTTGCGCTACTGCACGGGAGCCGAATTATAAGAGCAGTCTTTCCAATTGCAAGGGCTTTTTCGTCTGGTTGCGCGTGTTCGCTCAAAAGCTGGCCGAACTGTCGATTTTAGCAACCAATCGATGGCAACCCCATGCCAGGCAATCAGATCTTGAAGACGTGACTACGATAGAAGCGCAGCTCGGCGATGGATTCACGAATATCGTCCAGCGCCATGTGGGAGCCACTCTTGGTGAACTGATCCAGCAGCTCGGGCTGCCAGCGACGTACCAGCTCCTTGATGGTGCTGACGTCAACGTTGCGGTAATGGAAGAAGGCTTCCAGCTCGCTCATGTGTTTGACCATGAAGCGGCGATCCTGGCCTATGCTGTTGCCGCACAGCGGGCTGGTGCGCTCCGGTACCCACTGGCGAATGAAATCGAGGGTCTCGGCCACGGCCCTGGTTTCGTCGTACTGACTCTCCTTGACCCGGGCCACCAGTCCGCTCCTGGTATGGGTGTTGACGTTCCAGTCGTCCATCTTGGCCAACTCTTCATCGCTTTGGTGGATGGCGATGACAGGCCCTTCTGCCAGCACGTTCAGATCCTTGTCGGTGACTATGGTGGCGATCTCCAGTACCACGTTCTCTTCGGGGTCCAGACCCGTCATCTCCATGTCGATCCATACTAGGTTCTGCGCGCTGACTGTCATGATTATTCTCTCTATTGGGAGGAATGGCGGAATTTTGCCAATTTGCATGTATCATACTGGCTTTGAATCTGTTCATAAACTGGCGAATCGAGTGGCAAAGAAAGCAAAACTCAATCTGGGTCAACAAAGGCGCGTCCAGGCCAACCGCGAGCGGCGGTTGCAAAAAGATCACACCACTGTCGTGGATGACACCCTGTTTGGCCCGGCCATTGAAGGAGTGGTGATCAGTCGTTTCGGTCAGCATGCTGACGTAGAAGCGACTGACGGCACCATCCACCGCAGCAACCTGCGTCGCAGCAGCATCAGCAGCCTGGTGTGCGGCGACAAGGTGGTCTGGCGGCCCGGCCTCAATACCGCGACAGCGGGCGTCATCGAGGCGGTGCATCCGCGCCACTCAGTGTTGACCCGGCCGGATTTCTACGATGGGGTCAAACCCATCGCCGCCAACATCGACCAGATCATCATCGTCTCGGCGGTGATGCCCGAGTTCTCCACCAACATTGTCGACCGCTACCTGGTCGCCGCCGAGGATGTGGAGATACAGCCACTCATAGTGCTGAACAAAGTCGACATGCTCGATGAGGCTGCCCGCATCCGTGTCGAACGACAACTCGACCCCTATCGCAAGCTTGGCTACCAGGTGATCTTGGTCAGTTGCGAGAGCGGCGAAGGCCTCGATGAGCTCAAGGCCCAGTTCGAAGGCAAGATCAGCATCTTCGTCGGCCAGTCCGGGGTGGGCAAATCGTCCCTGACCAACGCCCTGATGCCGGGGCTGGATGTGCTGACCGGCGAGATCTCCGAAAACTCGGGGCTAGGTACGCACACCACCACCACGGCGCGACTCTATCACTTCCCGAGCGGCGGCGATCTCATCGATTCCCCCGGGATCCGCGAGTTCGCACTCTGGCATCTGGAAGCCGATCGCATCACCTGGTGCTTCATCGAGTTTCGTGACTACCTGGGTGGTTGCCGATTCCGCGACTGCACCCACAAGGACGACCCAGGCTGCGCCCTGCGTGCGGCAGTCGACCGTGGCGACATCAGTGCCGATCGCTTCCACAACTATCACCGCATCCTGGAAACCATGCAGGAAGCCCGCCACGGTCGGCAACAAGCCCGGACGTGACCTATTCAACCCTCTTTCCATAAAGACCAGATCAAGATCATGAGCATCACTGACAACCTGAAAATTGCCGGTCAATACTGTTTGCCCAAGCACGCCCTCTCCCGTCTGGTGGGCAAGCTGGCTGCCGCAGAAGCGGGCAACCTCACCACTCGGGTGATAGAGGCCTTTATCAAGCAGTACGGCGTCGACATGAGCGAAGCGCTGCACGAAGATCCGGCCCACTACGCGAGCTTCAACGCCTTCTTCACCCGCGAGCTCAAGCCGGGGATCCGTCCGCTGGTCGAGGATGCCATGACCCTGGCCCTGCCGGTGGACGGCACCGTCAGCCAGCTCGGCCCCATTCATCAGGGCCGCATCATCCAGGCCAAGAGCCACGACTACAGCGCCCGCGAGCTGCTGGGTGGCTTCGAGGATCTGGTGGCGCCATTCAAGGGTGGGGACTTTGCCACCATCTATCTGGCGCCCAAGGATTACCACCGCATCCATATGCCGCTGGACGGCGTGCTGGAGAGCATGGTGTTCGTGCCGGGGGATCTCTTCTCCGTCAACCCGCTCACCGCCGAGAATGTGCCCAACCTGTTCGCTCGCAACGAACGTGTGGTCGCCACCTTTCGCACCCCCCATGGCCCCATGGCGCTGGTGCTGGTCGGCGCCACTATCGTCGCCAGTATCGAAACCATCTGGGCCGGCAATATAGCGCCGACCAAGCAGAAAGAAGTGGTGCGCTGGGATTACAGCGGTGATGAAGCCATCACACTGCAAAAAGGGGCAGAGATGGGCCTGTTCAAGCTCGGTAGCACAGTGGTCTGCCTGTTTGGCCCTGGCATGCTTGCCGGTTTTGAGCCCCATCTGGCCAATGGCGTCACCACTCGCATGGGTCAACCCTTTGCCAAGCTGGCGGCCGACGCATGAGTGACCAGCCAGGCTCCTCACAAGCAAAGAACCCGCTGCACGGGCTGACCCTGGAGGCGATCGTCACCGCCCTGGTCGAGCACTATGGCTGGGCAGAGCTCGGACAGCAGATAAACATCCGCTGCTTCACCGACGACCCCAGTATCAAGTCCAGCTTGAAGTTCTTGCGCAAGACCCCCTGGGCACGTGAGAAGGTCGAAAGCCTCTATCTCTATGTCCAGCGCAAGCAAGCCAAATTGAAGAAGGAAGGGCCAGATGGCGTTTAAGATTACCTACACCTACAAAAAGCAGACCAAAGAGCTCGGCTATGCGAACGACAAGTTTCGCAGCATCTACGATGCCATTGCCGCCGCCGAAGGGCTGGATCTCTCCAGCTTCCACGCCATGGAGGCCCAGCTGGCCCAAGTCTGCCGCCGCGACAAGAAGAGCGTGAAGGATTACCAGGAGAACTACTTCAAGGAGCTGGGTTTCTCCAACATCGTCATCGAACGGGACAATCTCGAAGACAAACAGGAGTAAGCATGCGCACTCTGACTCTGATGGCCGCCTCCCTGCTGCTGGCGGCTTGCAGTACCCCGACCCAGCATATGGTCGGCAATGATCAGGATATCCACGGCTGTCGTGCCAGCGCCGGTTATCAATGGTCAGCGCTGACCAACCAGTGCGTCCGCCTGTTTGAACAGGCGGTGAGACTGCAATCCCTCAAATCGGATGAGACCGGCAGCGCCTTCGTGCTGTTCAATGCCGACCAGAGCAAGGCCGAACTGACTCTGCCAAACGGTGAGCAGACCTTGCTGACCCGACAAGGGGATGAGGGCAACTGGTCCTGGCAGGGAGGTGCCTACCAGCTCTTCCCCTGGAAAGGCTATGTGCTCAAATCCGGCGAGCAGGCTCTCTTTCACGGTGACAGCGCCCTCTAGTCGCCAGCCAGTCGTGCTGACGCTCCGAACGCCCCCGGCCCCTGCCGGGGGCGTTTTTCTTTATGTCTGGCGGCAACACAGGGGCACCCGGGTGTCAGAACCTGAAATGCGCTGACGGCGGCATATACCCTCTATTCAGGGCACGCTGGCCACCCAAAAACAAACACCCCGCTGCAAGCAAGGGGGTGTTTGATGCTGGCCACCATACAAGCAGGCGGCTGACAGAGGCGGATTAGTTGCCCAGAGTGGCAAACAGACTCTGTTCCAGGCGCCCCTGGGAGACACAGACAGGCGTGATGGAAGGGGCTGCGACACGCTCACCGGACGACTCAACGAAGTAGAGCTGGGTATTGCCCTTGACGTTGACGGTCGCCACGCTGTTGTTGCCGCTCTGGGTGATGATCAGATTGATCTGCAGATTGGGGTTGCCCAGCGCCACTTTGGAACCCATGGTGCCGCAATCCAGCCACTCCAGACCATCGGCGGCGTTTTCGACGTTGGCCGTCATCAGACCTGAACCACGCTGGCTGTTCTCGATGTTGAGACCATGATCGGCAAACCACTTCTCGGCGCGCGCCCACACCAGATCCACCGGGATCTGCATCTCCTGGGTGTTGTTGGTCGCCTTGGCAACCGGCGGGTTATAGCGGTACTGCTCACCACCATTGTTGTCGCTGGCACACCCGACCATCAGCAGGGCCAGGGCGATCCCCAATATCTTTTTCATGCTGCTTCTCTCATCCATATTATTCGGCCATCGGCCAACCGGCGGCTATTATGGCGTTGACGACACAGACTGTCAGCAGAGATCGGCAGAAATGCATCCTCGTTAACCCAAGCTTTACAAAACCCGTCTGCTATCATAGATTTGCTCGAAATTACCCCCGTGAGTGCCTGCGTGAATTCCTTGCTCACCCTGACGCTGTTACAGCAGATCATCGATCAGTTGCCCATGAATATCTTCTGTCGGGATACGGACGGGCGCTACCTGTTTGCCAACCGCACGTTTGTGGAGCAGGCCGGTCTGCAGCAAACAGAAGAGCTCATCGGCAAGACGGACATAGAGATGCCATGGGGCAACATCTTTCGGGAAGAGGATGATCGCCTGCTGGCAGAGGGCAATCCTCTGCTCTATCAGCAGCTGCACTGCAACAGTGGCGACAGCACCCGTTGGATGGAGATCCACAAGATCCCCCTCTATGACGAGCAGGGCAAGCCGGTGGCGCTGTTTGGTATGGTCAACGAGATTGGCCAGCGCAAGGAGCTGGAGCAGACCTTTCGCCAGCAGCAACTGCTGCAGCGCCGGCTGCTTGACGCCATTCCGGATCCCATCCGGCTGGAAGACCATCAGGGACTGCTCATCGACTGCAACCAGGCCTTTCTCGACTTCATGGGCATGGCGGCGAGCGAGGCGCTCGGCCAGCGTGTCGCACACAGACTCTCCACCGAGCTGCCCATGGGGCGGGGCGAATACTGCCTGGTGGATGCCAACGGTCAGGGCCGCCACCTGGAGATAACCCGGGTCGATGTGCCGGACGACGAGGGCAACTCCCTCGGCATCCTGACCTTGAGCCGTGACATCACCGGACTGCGGACCACCCAGGCCCAGTTGCAGCAGGAGCAGCACTACGACAGCCTGACCGGCCTGCTCAAACTCTCCCATTTTCTGCAGACCAGTCGCCACCTCGGGGCCCGCAAGGCCAGCCTGCTGCTGGTCGACCTGCAACACTTTCGCGAGATCAATGACCGCTTCGGCATCCGGGTCGCCGATCGCCTGCTGAGCCAGGTGGCTCGTCGTCTGCAACAGCTGGCGCCGCCCCAGTCACTGGTGTGCCGGGTCGCCGCCGACGACTTCGCCATGCTGCTGCCCGAGCTGAGTGAACCGCTGGCGGACTGGAGTCGCCGCCTGCAAAAGGAGCTGATGGTGCCCTACCAGATCGAAGAACACAGGATCCAGATCCCTGTGTTCCTCGGCATTGCCCACGGCAGGGCCAACGACGCCGAACGGCTGTTGAGCCATGCCGAGGCCGCACTGGCCCAGGGCAAGCGTCAGCAGCAGCACTGTACCCTGTTCGATCCCGAGCTAGATGCCAAACTCAAACGCCGTCAGTTGATCGCGGCCCAGCTGCCGTTGGCCATCAAGTCGGGGCAGCTCACCGCCGTCTATCAGCCCATCATCAGCACCCGCAACAACCAGTTGCACGGGGCTGAACTGCTCTGCCGCTGGCCCCACCCCGAACTCGGCATGATCTCGCCAGATGAATTCATCCCGCTGGCAGAGGAGCTGGGGCTCATCGGCCAGCTCGGTCAGCGCATGCTGGAACAAGGCTGTGCCCAACTGGCTCGCTGGCAGGGTGCGGCGCCGGATCTGGTGCTCTCAATCAATCTGTCACCGCTGCAATTTCGTGACCCCGACCTCTGCCCGCAGATCTTCGCCTGCATAGAGCGTCACGGGCTCGCCCCCTGGCAACTGGAGCTGGAGATCACCGAAGGGGTGCTGATGGAGAACGCCGACGAGATTGAGAGCAACCTCGCCAATCTGATTGAGGCGGGTTTCCAGCTCGCCATCGATGACTTCGGCACAGGTTACTGCTCGCTCGCCTACCTGCCACGGCTGCAGGTGGCTACCCTCAAGCTGGACCGCAGCTTCACCCAGGGGCTGGCCACCAACCAGGCCACCACCGCCATAGTGCGCTCCGTCATCGGCTTGGGCCACGAGCTTGGGATCAGGATCACCGCCGAAGGGGTTGAAACCCCCGAGCAGCAAGCCTGGCTGGTACAAGCCGGTTGCGATCGGCTGCAAGGCTACCTGTTCAGCCGCCCGCTGCCACCCGACGAGTTTGCCCGCAACTATCAGTTGCCCGGCAGCTGACCGCAGACAAAACAAAGGCCACTCGAAAGTGGCCTTTGTTTTGTCCGGCACAGCGCCGACACCCGCTGTCGTTCTTACTCCTGGAAGTAAGTGCCCCAGCCGTCGTAATCCACGCCGTACTTTTTGAGGATCGGCAACATTTTCTCGATGTCGGCCACTATGGTCTCTATGTCCAGCTTGCGCTCTATGGTGGCATCGAAACAGAAGATGGGGGCGCCGTCATCCAGCTCCATCTCTTCCGCGTCAGTCACTTCAAAACCGGCCTTGAACAGGTCGACGGCCGCTTTCTCCAGCTGATCGAAATCCTGACAGGCGAAGTGGTGCTCAATGTCATATTCCAGATCCGGGTTGCTGCCATCGGCCAGCAACTCGTTGACGATGGCGGTGGTCTCTGCACGCCACTCTTGCATATCAAGACTCATATTAACCCCAGCTACTACTTTGTTAGTGTCACATGCCGTCGGCAATCGGGTGCCTGCTTCGGCTCACATTCACCCGGAGCGGCATAGTTGCGGCAAAGCATACCCGCAGAGTGCATCCGGCTCAATGCGCAAGCCAAGATAACGGCTCGCCTGGGGCCACCCCAAATGGGGTGCCATCATAAAAGGTTAATAAAGTGTAATCTGCTGCTTCTCGTGAAATGTCCCATACGGAACTTCACATCTGGATTGACGATACGCACAACCCCATCGAAAAGCACTGTGAAATCAGCACCATCCACCAGTTTTCACTCAGTGACAAGGGTCACTCAAGGGGTGTATCAAGGGACGCGGGCGCAACAGGGCCCGTACGGAAAGAGGAGCCAGCAAGGCTCCCTTTTATCATGTGAAGGAGCACATAGAATGCCTAAAAAAACAATAATGAGCCTGATCATCGGCTCAACCCTTATGATTGGAAACCACGCCATGGCCGCCCCGGTACATAGCCCGTTCGATGCCCCCCTGGCCGACGAGGTGAAGGTGCTGGATATGCTGAAGAAAAGCGGCCGCATCCCCACCCTGGCCTCCCCCGAGATGGAGCAGGCCGCCCTCGCCCGTTTTTATCGCGAAAAGTCGCGAGCCTACCAAGGCCACAGCGGCACCCTGGCGGTGAAAGAGGGCAAGATGCGGGAGACCATCCTCAAGAAGATCCGCCTGAACGGCACGGCCCGTCCCGGCGACCGGGTGCCCACCCTGCTGCTCAAGTCCATCGAGAAGGAGCACTACAACGGCAAGATACGCAAGGACAAGATCCTCGCCATCCTGGTGGACTTTCCCGACTACCCGAAGAACAGCGTCACCCCGGATCTCACCAAGATGTACTACCCGGACTACACACCCGAGCACTACAACGACCTGCTGTTCTCCGGTAAGGGCTACAAGGGCCCGAACGGTGAAACCTTCATCTCCATGCGCCAGTTCTACGAGCAGCAATCCGGCAAGAGCTACAGCGTGCGCGGTCAGGTGGCGGGCTGGTATACCGCCGACAAGAATGCCGCCTACTACGGCGCCAATGCCACCCCCAACACCATTCGGGACCTGGTGAAGGAGGCGTTGATCCAGGTGGCCAATGACCCCTCCATCGATCTGGCCCAGTTTGACCAGGAGGATCGTTACGATCTCAACGGCAACGGCAACCGGAACGAGCCGGACGGTCTCATCGACCACCTGATGATCTTCCACTCCAGCGTGGGGGAAGAGGCCGGTGGTGGCGATCTTGGCGAGGATGCCATCTGGGCCCATCGCTGGAACCTGGGTGCCCCCTTCCCCATCCCCGGCACCAGCAGCCCGAACGGCAACTTCGGCGGCCAGTTTGCCGCCTACGACTACACCATCCAGCCCATCGATGCGGCGGCCGGGGTCTGTGCCCATGAATATGGCCACGATCTGGGACTGCCGGACGAGTACGACACCAAGTACACAGGCAAGGGTGAACCTGTGGCCACCTGGTCCATCATGTCATCCGGCTCCTGGGCCGGCGTGATAGGCGGCACAGAGCCGACCGGTTTCTCCGCCTGGGCCAAGGAGTTCCTGCAGGCCTCCCTCGGCGGCAACTGGTTGCACGGCAGCAATGTGCAGCTCGCCGACCTCAGCCCCCGCGGCAACGTCTACATGCTGGATCAAGCCAACGACAAGGGCCGCAACGACGACGTGGTACGCATCAATCTGCCCGCCAAGCAGATCCCGCTCAATCCGCCTTATGCCGGCCAATACGAATACCACGGTGGCAAGGCCAACAACCTCGACAACCGCATGAACCTCACCCTGGACTTGACCGGCAAGCAGAGCGCCAGTCTGGCGTTCAAGGCCTGGTACCAGATTGAAGAGGGGTTTGACTATGGGCGGGTGCTGGTCAATGGCCAGCCCATCCCCGGCAACCTGACCACCAGCGACGATCCGAACGGGATCGGCTTTGGCGTCGGCATCACGGGCAACTCCAATGGCTGGACCGATGCCGAATTTGACTTGAGCCCCTGGGCCGGTCAGAAGATAACCCTCACCCTGCAATACCTGAGCGATGGCGGCGTGGCCGAGAACGGCCTGTTCGTGGACGAGATCCTGATCCTGGCCGACGGGGATACGCTGGTGAGCGACGGGGCCGAAGGCAACTCAGCTTTCACCCTGGCCGGGTTTGTGAAGAGCAACGGCAACGAGGCCAAGGATCACTACTATCTGGCCGAGTGGCGCAACCATGCGGGGGTCGACAAGGGGCTGGCCCACATCAATGTGTCTGACCAGCTGATGCGCTACGAGCCGGGCATGTTGCTCTGGTACGTGGACAACAGCCAGGACAACAACTGGGTAGGCGTCCACCCGGGTGAGGGCTTCCTCGGCGTCGTTGATGCAGACCAACGCACGCTGAAGTGGAGTGACGGCGCCGTCGCCGGCACCCGCTACCAAATCCACGATGCCACCTTCAGCCTGGGCTTCCAGCAACCACTCAACCTCAAGCACCCGAGCGGCTCCCTGCTGCGCGATTTCTGGGTCACCCCGAACCGGGTGTTCAAGGATTCCCGCAGCTACCAGAGCAAGGAGATCCCGGATGCGGGTCGCCTGCTGCCCGAGCATGGTCTCAAGATCAGCGTCACGGGTCAGGCCCGCGACATGAGCACGGGGCGGATCATCGTCAGCCGTCACTGAGTCATCCAATGCACCCAGGGGGCTCAGGCCCCCTTTTTCATTGCCCACAACGAAAAAACAGCACAACAAGGCAGAATTGAGGGTAAAAACCGCTGACAGGAGGGGAAATTGCTCGGTTATCGAGCGAACGGTACCTCAATCTGCCCCCTGTGGTTGACACATCTGCGTATAAAGGGTTTAATGCGCGCCGTTGCCCAGATAGCTCAGTCGGTAGAGCAGGGGATTGAAAATCCTCATGACACTTTCCATACCACAGCTCTGGACAGCACACTCCACAAGGCTTCGCTTCAAATGCGAGGCCTTTTTGTTATGCGTCTCTGGTCAATCTCTGGCAAGGTTGTTCACCGAGATCGGGATTCATAATCCCCGGACCTCTGCTTCGCTGCTTCATCTGACAACAGATAGCAAAGTACGCCCCCTTCTCTGTAATGACCTCCACCGCCTACGAACAACACGTTCCCTTCCTGCCAACTCTTGTATGATACCGATTGTGTCGTGAGCTAAGTTCTCGTTATATTCGGCTCATATGCGACGTTGTTTTGGGTAGAACAGGATGCGGGACGGCGGCGAGAACGGCCTTTTGCAGGGTATCAGCGCCAGCTAGTATCAGAAGGTGGCCAAGGTCAGCAAAGCCACCGTGACGCGCCATCTGACCGATTTGTCAGATAAAGGCTGCCTTGAAAAAATGCCTGGAGGCGGTAGAAATACCCGTTATCAGATCAAGATTACACGGTAATCCCCACATTATTTTTTTGGGAGGGATTACCCATGGTGCATCTACTGAGTTGAATCCGCCTTGATATCTCGCCCCAAAAGCCTCATCTTAGTCCTTTATCCTATGAGGTACTACGATGCCCCGATTGCTTGATATTGATACTTTTCGCACAGAGTTTCGCTTGTTGACGAATAACTTCACTTGGGAAATTCAGGGTTTTATAGACCAAAATAATAATGTTCTCCCGATCGATTCAGATACGAAAGTAATCAGTACTGTGTTTGAAAGATTTGCGAGTCCAGCTCTCCGCACATTGGCTGAAAGGTATGGTTATATTGTCGAAACGGCTAATCAAACTACTTATCCCGACTTTACTCTTAGCAAGCTAGAGAATGGGAGGCTAATCCATAGAATAGCTTTAGATGTAAAATCTACTTATATTGAGCCTCATCCAACTAAGCATGGTTTTTATAAAAAAACAAAGATGACACTCGGTAGTTATAATTCTTTTATAAGAAATAACACAAAGAATATCCTTTACCCTTACGATACATATAATGATCAATGGGTATTGGGGTTTGTTTATCTAAGAAACGAGCCTTTCCCTGAATATGATATGGCTAATATGCCTCAGCGAGGTGAAATTTACTGTCCATACTCGGTTCAGTCTATATTTATCCGCGAAAAAGTTGATATAACTGGTATTCGTGCAGGTAGTGGAAATACTAAAAATATTGGCTCCATTGAGATTGATGATCCACACGGGTTTGAAACTTCAAATGGTCCATTTACTCAGTTTCATCGTAAAAAAGAAGCTTGCGATATATATTGGGGGAATTATGAAACAGCTCAGTCAGAAGTTCATGATGCTGAATCGTTGAGGGCCTACATTAGTAGAGTTTTATGGCTTGGTGATTGATGGTCATTTAGTCATTAAGGTCCTGTTAATTTATGCCAAAATAAATAACAGGACCTTTATCGCTATTACAGCGGTTTTGATATTATAAACAGTTCTTCATTAGTACTTGTTTTGCTTAACGCATATTTATATTCACCTGCGGTATGAATTTCAGTTTTTCTCCCTTTTTTCGACATTACTAATGCAGCCTCGTCTGGAGTAGGCAAGCCGTCGCTGCGATAGCTAAAAACAATTGTTGCATTTGGCCATTTATCGCAGATAGCTGACAATTCAGCTAAGGCCGAATCTTTTTTTAGCCACGCACTTGGCTTTTTAACTATAGGTTTGTGTGGGTATTTTTCATCCCCCTTTTTAAATAGAGAATAGTCGCATAGCCCCTCAAGGAAATGATAGAAATTGCTGTAATCAACGGGAGCCCCCTTTCCATTTATATATGGGGGGTCTAAGTATATAAGATCAAAGTCATTAGCAAACTTATCTAGTTCTGAGGAGTTAAATCCTGAAATGGAAAAGTTATTTGCAGTTTGTTTTTTAATTGAGCATTTTTTTAGTTCGTTAATACACTTTATCGCATGTTCAATTATAGGTGTCTCCCACGTTTTCTTGTTACCAAATGAGCGTTCCACTTCCTTTGTCCTCATCTCTAAGTTGGCTCGATGAAAAAGATTGTATGGTCTTTTTTTCATCAATGCTTGGCCTACAGCGTATATGTAAATGGATTTGGAAAAAGAATCATGAAAATGAATGTTTTGACAAAAACGGTCTATTTCATCGTTCTCTGAATCAGTAAAGTATATATTGGTATAATTTTTTGAAACTAATCTTTCACCTGATATAGGAGCGCTATAAAGCAAGTGATTTAAATCATTTTTTACATTCAAGGTATTAAGTTTATCTATATCAAAAGACAAAAAAACTCTAGCTGTATTTTGATTGTATAATAAAAAATCATTTGCGCTTGTGTTTTTATCTAGAGCTCTGAGTAACAGAGATACAACCCCAGATCCGCTGAACATATCAAGGGCCTTGGTGTAGTTAATAGAACTTAAAGCTTTTGCGAGCTCAGGGAGTATTTTTCTTTTTGAACCTTGGTATCTTGTTGTGGGTATGTGTGGCAATTCAATTGAATTGACCTGACGATGAATAATATTATCACCACCAATGCAAGAAGTCTGGATGGTAACGTGTTTATTATCTATCATTTTTTCCCTAGTAGTTTAGTTGCTTAAAGTGGTATGATTATAATTAAATCTTTGCGTGAAAGATATACCGGATGATATCTACATGAAAAATCTACATTTTTTGCTTAGGTATAGTGACAAATTAGTAGAGCGAGATACTATCGCTGAGCATCAAGCTGTTATCGTTCAAAATGGCCATGTCTGGATGGGGAAATTTGGTGTCGGTGTGCATCAACGTTTCGTAGAAATTGCTAAAAAACAGATTAACAATGGTTATCCTTGTTTACTATACCTCATGCATGGCTCTGAAATTACATCAAAAGCTAATATAGTTGATTTGGTTTCTGCTAGTTCCAGTAAGGGGGAAATTTCTTCTCGTGAGCCTAAATTAACACCTGAATATTATCGTACTAAAAGATGTTCAATTTGGTTTAAGCTGTCAAATATAGAAAAGGTTGAAGTTGATGAGCTAAACAACCTGTGGTTGTTTAATAATCCATCCTCTCATCCTAGTTCTGCAGGAATGAGAGGGTTGATATACCTAACTTATGATGATCAGCCGAAAGAAGTCACGTTAATAAAGGATGAATGTAAATCCAGTATTTATACCGGAGGTTTATTTGATTAGGCGTTTTAGCGTGACGGCGTAGTGGGCTATTAGATTGGTGGTTTGAGACTGTACATGGACTGTTAATCCGCAGGTCGCTGGTTCGAACCCAGCAGGAGGAGCCAATTCAAAAGCCCAGCTTGTTGAACAGCGCGCAAAAATGACTAGGTTTTCGGGGTTTTCAGCGTCCAATTTTGACCACCCCAGAGTGTATGCAACCATCCGTTCTTTGGATCGGAGAACCCCGCTCACCACAACTTCAACTAGCTCCATTCAAGCCACATTGATTTGGTCAACGCCCCTAGCCACCTAAGGCTAGGGGAATCCATTATCTTAGTTGTGGACCAATCTCAGCCAGTCGTTTCTTGGCCTTCACGCACTGGAACAAACGGCGGCAGGTTCGTAACTCTTCAGGATACCGCTGCGGGTAGCTCCTGATGGCAGGGATTAGCTCCGGGATTATGCGCACAATCAGCCTTCCCAACTGTACCTTATCTTTGCGCGTTGCTCGCCGCTGTTTGAGTTTGTATGCGTAGAATTGGTTTCCAATAATGACATCATCCAACTCAGCACCAAATATAGATCTCAATGCACGATTAATCCTCTCCTCAAATGAATTCAAATCTAACTTTTCACGATGATCACGACTTACGAGTTCATTGACCTGATAAGCGTTTGTTTTATTGATAAGCAGGCTTAATAAATTAATCATATTTATCTCCTTTCAAGATACGAGTAGTGGTTCCCCATACCTGATCAACAATATATTCATTCACCTATCAACGCAGTACTCATGTTGTCATCGTCAGTTATAATCTACGACTCCAGTTCAAGAATGTAAATAGGCTTTCTCAATTATTGATTCTCACCCATTTATTCTCGCGCGCGCGAGAATAACTCCATGTGAAATATATGTGATTAATATTTAAAAATATACCAACTGCCGAATCATCTATCAATTTAAACATATATAAATCCTTTGATATCCAATAGCCATTTCGGCTATTAAAATTCAAAGGAGAGATATCCATGTCTGAACTTTCATTATTCGATGCCATTGGCGAAGGCAAAAACGCGACTCAGGATTATCTGGATACCCTGTCGCAGGCACTACTGCGCCATCATCAACTGGTCAAAGCTATCCGCATCCACGGTCGTTATGTACCGGAATCGTTGCCAATGCCCGGTCTGCCGGTACTGGTTGCCATCTTCAGTCACACCAACATCTACACCTTGCACCAACTGCCCTCGACTCAGATAGGGCAGTTGGTGCTGTCGATTGCCCGCTTCTCCGGTCAGGCCACCCATGACCTGGACAACGGCATCTTTGAAGAGGTCTGGGACATGGGTGACAGCAGCTTCACCACGGACAGCGCTGAGCAGGCCGTCTACTGGTTGCCGTTACCGGAACGCTGGATTGCTCTGGAGGGCACACTAGTGGCGCTGCACGATAAAGACCATCCGGTGTTCAAGTTGCTCAACGTCACCGCCCGGAATTCTGGTCCGGTCCTGGATATCTGCGATGGCGTGGTCAGTCTGGCGCTAGAGTCAGAGTGGGATGGGGAGTGGGCCGCATGACCGAGATCAACCGTTCCTCGCTACTCGCCAAGCTCAAACACATCAAGGGCATGAAGCTGCTGGTTGAGCAGGCCGTCTTGCTCTACCTGTTGATGGCCGACGAGCAGACGCCTGTGTGGGTCAAGACCATCGTGGTCAGCGCACTCGCCTATTTGCTCTGTCCGGTCGATGCAGTACCGGACTTTATCCCCGGCGTGGGGCTCACCGATGACCTGGGGGTCATCAGCGGTGCCATTGCCTCGTTAGGCAGTCATATCCATCAAGGTCATCGCAGCAAAGCGGCTGACTTCTTCAAGTAATCCCTTCAGAAGGAATTTCATCATGGCTAAAGCCACACAACCGGCAGCGTCGGCTGCTCCGGTCTGGACTGTTATTAAATCCGCTAAGGCCCCGAAGATCAGCGCACGGGCCAGTGGTTTGCTGCACTACGAGGTGGGCAAGAACGATGAAGGTCGCTACGCGCTTCGCATTACCGCCAACGACACGGGCGGCCTGTTCAGCAAGCACTGGTTATCGCTCGATGACATCTTGGCACTGCTGGATATCCTCAAGGATGCGCCATTCAAATCGGTGGCACTCAGGGCGCTGTTTGTTCGAGGCAGTGCCAATAACCACGGTTTCCTCGCCGCCATCCTGCGATCTGAAAAGTTATTGGTCGCCGCCGAGCCCAACTCGCCGTTCCACCGGATCGGCCTATCCCTCAGCGACTGGTCTACTCAGCTGGGTGAACCGGCCAATATGGATAAACAGGCTCGCAAGGGAAAAGCCAAGGAGCAGAAGGGCCAAGATGACACGACCGATGAGAAAACCATCGAGGAAGGCAATGAGCCCCCGTTTTTGGAAACAGCCAACGACCAGGCCGGTTTGTCAGACAAGATGGATGAGACAGGGGGTGAAGTTGAAACCGCAGACCCGGCGGCCAGTGAGGAGACCCAGCCATGAGCAACCGTGACATAGCACTGAACTGGCAGGGGCTCCCTCTGCCGGTTTCACCCCGGTTCGCCGTATGTCTGACCGACCTGCTGAACACGCACCATCCCACATGGCACCAAGCCCGTGCTGTCACGATGAACTTTCGTGATCCGGGTTATGGCCCGGAAACCGGCGGCTTTCATCCGGTGGAGATCCGTCTGCAACGCCGAGGAAATCTATGGTCCTTGGTCTATATGACGGACTTTTCCTATGTCGGCATGGGTGACTATGCCGAATTGGCTAAGGAGGTCGATTTTGACTTCTCAAGCCAGGAAGGGCTGATTGCCTATGCGCATGTGGTGCCGTTGTCTGAGTTGGGTGAGTTCTATGAATTATGGGAGGGAAATTTCCTCACCTACCTGTCGCTGGGTGTCTACGCGATCAGGGTAGCCACTGAATGATCCCTCCCTGTTAATGCGCAAATTTCACGGGTTCACGGGGTTGGCGTCGAATTACTCAGTCTCTATAAGTGAAAAACCTGCCCCGTTTCCTCCCGTTCGTGCGGGGCGGGCACGGGGCTCGCCGTGAATGCACGGGGCAACCCGCCCCATGCATTAACTCACCCATTACTCCCGCAAATGTCGCGGGGTTACGGGGTTGAGATGGAAAAGCCCAATCACTCAAAGGGAAATACCAGCCCCGTTTCCCCCCGCTCACACGGGGCGGGCACGGGGCTCGCCGTGAATGTGCGGGGCAACCCGACCTCTTTATTAATTCCCCCATTATTCCCGCACATTTCGCGGGTTCACGGGGTTGAGATGGAAAAGCCCAATCACTCAAAGGGAAAAACCAGCCCCGTTTCCCTCCGTTTGGGCGGGGCGGGCACGGGGCTCGGTGGGATTTTTACGGGATCGGACCGGGTAGCGACCGGGGCGGCCATCTGCTCACTTACCTTTCCCGCGTTGTCATCGTGCCGGGCCAGTCAGGCCAAGGCGCGATGAGCAACGGCCACTTCAACCGCCAAGCTAGAGACGGGGATTAAACCTCCTTTCCACTGTGAAGGGGGCCTATGCCGTGTCTAACCAGCTCACATGTTGAGGAGCGAACCATGAACGAAACACCTACCCGATTTAAATTCACCAATCGGCGGATTGCCGATCTGCCCCCTAACCCCGATGACGCTCGCAGTACCGAAGCTGAGTATTCCGATATCGAAGTGACCGGTCTGCGCTGTCTGGTTGGCAAAGGGGAGGGGCGTCGCAAGTTCCTGCTGCGTTATCAAATACATGGCCGCAAGCGGGCCATTGCCCTCGGGCACTATCCAACGTTGGATGTCAGCGTGGCTCGCAAGCTGGCGCTCGACTACAAACGCAAGATCGCCGAAGGCGTTGACCCACAGCAGGCCAAGGAGGACAAGCGCAACCAGAAGACCCTGAGCAATTTGTTTCAGGAGGACTATCTCCCCTATCTGCAATCGCGAAATCGCAGTTGGAAGACGGATGAACATCGCTTCCGTAATCACCTACGGCCAATCTTCGGCAATCTGATCCCGGAAGAGATCACCGTTACCCGCATCCAGAGCATGCAACAGATGTTGCTCAAGCGCCTCACCCCGGCCACCTGCAATCGCGTCTTGGCATTGCTCAAGGCCATCATGACCTGGGCGGCCCGTGCTGGGCTTATCAAAGATAATCCCGCAGCCCTGGTGTCGTTGCTGCGAGAGAACAATCGGCGCGAACGCTACTTCACTCCAGATGAAATCCGCCGCCTGTTCCGGGCTGCCGATCAGCATGAGAGTTTCTATACCGGTCAGTACGTCAAGATGTTGCTGCTCACCGGCTTGCGCCGGGCCGAGCTGGCAAGGGCCAAATGGCAGCACTACAACAAGGAGGACAAGACCCTATACATTCCCCACACCAAGAACGGCCATAGCCGTGTGTTGCACCTGAACCATATGGCGGTGGAGCTGTTGAACTACTTACCGGTGACACAGGGAAATCCCTATCTGTTTCCTGGCAAGCGGCAAGGGCAGCCATTGCAGAATCCCACCAAGGGTTTTCAGCGGATGTTGGCGCGGGCCGGTATAGATAAGGAGGGGGTTTGCTTGCACACCTGCCGTCATTCGGTCGCGGCGCTGATTGTCTCCAACGGCGGCACCCTGTTTGACGTGCAATCCCAGTTAGGACACCGGAGCAGTCAGACATCACTGCGTTATGCTCACCTGCATAACACTCGGATGCAGCAGACCAGCCAGAAAATAGCCAACTGCATCCATGATGCCCTGACCAGCTCTGTACCATCCAAGCCGCTGCCGCTTCCCGAAGAGGGAGAGTGGGTTCAGGCCAGCTAGGTATGTCGGTATCTCATCCAGTGGTGAGATACCGATATCGCTGTTTAGCCGCCCAATGATCCGTTTTCAGCGACCGTCCCGACAAACCGCTACACAAAACCTGTCGTGGCTTATGAGCCTTCTCAACCGCTTCTCGCCGGTTGATAACAAAACCCCTCACCTGATGACAAAAGCCCATCGCCGATGATGGGGTTTGCGAGAAACTGCCTGCAATCCAATTCGTCACGCCGTGTCGCGGCCTGTTTGGATAATCGACGACACGGTTATTCCCCTTCTGTGATGGTATGCACGAACACGACAAGATTGCTCAGCGCCTCGGTATGCTCCTCACCCGCCTGTACAGCGGTGAGAAGCTGCACCTGAGTGATCTGGCCACCGAGTACAACGTCACCGTGCGCACCCTACAGCGGGATTTCAATCAACGCCTCAGTTATCTACCGATAGAGCACCGCAGCCAGCAATACTGGCTGGATCCTGGGTTCCTCAATCACAAGAACGACGGAAAGGTGCGAAAGCTGGCCGAACAGCTTGGCATCACCGACCTGTTCCCCCGCGCCAGTGAACATCGTCTGGGTCAGCTGCTGGACAGAGGCAACCCCAGTCTCTTCGCCATCAAGGGGTTCGATGGTCAATCAGCTGACTCACTCATTCACCTGATACCGGTATTAGAGCAGGCACTGACCCAGCATCTGCAATGCTGGCTCATCACCAAAGACCAGCGCAAGCAACTGTTTAGCCCCTATCAGCTCGTCAACTATAAAGGCACCTGGCACTTGGTCGGCGTCAGCGAGGGAAGGTTGCAAGCCTATCCGTTGAGCTCCATCGCACTGGTTGAGCTATCGCAACAGACCTTTACCCGTGATGCGCTCATTGCGCGACAAATCGATACCGATCCGACGCTCTGGCGCTCCGGCATGATCGAGGTGCTACTCAAGGCCAGTGCCTCCATCGCCATCAACTTTCAGCATCGCCTGTTGCTGCCCGAGCAGGAGATTGTCAAAACCCTGGATGACGGTGCACTGTTATTGAGCAGTCACGTACTCGATGCCAATCAAATTCTGCCTGTCATCAAATCCTGGATACCGGAACTTACCGTGATCTCGCCCGGCTTTATCCATGAGCAGATCGTCAGTGATTTACGCCATTTATTGACCCTGATGAGTCAGGCTCCACCCTGATTCATTTGTGACAAAGATCCCAGTTTATACATCTGGCGACAGCGCCTGACATGCCACGACACCACCTGTCGCCGCTGTTCTGCATTGTCGTCAAACATCAAGCAGTCGCAATCCAAGGAGTGATGCATGAGTAAAATGATCCAAATGAAAGAGTCCACCGCAAAGCGCGAAGTGAAGCAGGAATACGGCCTGACCGAAACGGATGGCCAGGCTTTCTGGGATCGGGTGAACCGGGTGATCGGTGAATCCCGAGAGGAAGTCGATAATGAAGACCGCGTTCCTGCCGGATATGAAGTGTATCGATAACGTCAACGCGTACATGTTAGTTGGTCATTAGTTGACTCCTGTGAGCGATATCTGCCACGAAACGCTCGTAACGACAAAGCGGCCAGTTCTACTGGCCTCTTTTTTTGGACCGTTCGACAGCACCGGCTGAGATCACACCAGTGAACAATACCGGGGTAATCTCCGCATGGCGAGGCACCTGTATCGCGGTTTAGCGACCCAATGAGCCGTTTTGGCTGCGCCGCCCTCCAAACCTCCGCAACAAGATCATCCTGGCCTTCTCGGCCTGCTAAAACGTTCCTCCCCTTGCTGCCTGCTTTTGCCACCGGATCCCATAAAAGCAAAGGGGCCAGTTCGCACTGGCCCCCCTTACTCTTAAAACTGCTCGATGTGTGTCGTCTCCTCCGGTGTTTCCGATGTGGGGGGAGCGCTGATGCTACCCGCCTTGCTGTTTGAGAATCGGCTAAAAATTCGCTTTGATGGTTCGCATTTTGGCAGCGACCCCTTCAGGCTGTCACTCTCTCCGGCATGGCTACTGACGACCTCACCAGTACTGCCAAACAATCGATTCAAATAGAACGAGTAAACGCCACTATCCACACCCGCTACTTTGATCTTTTTTACATAGCGGTCTGGTGCATACCTCTCAAGATACTGGTTATCGAACAACCATGCTTTAACAGCTTCACCCATGCTCGGAACCAGTTTGTCGAACTGCTCCTTAAAGATGTAACACCGTTCGCCTTCTATGAAGCCTAGGAGCTCCCTCGTTACAACGGCTGGCTTGCCAAGGTGAATTTTATGTCGTTGGAGCGCTACCGTATTCTTGAATTGGGTAGCGGCTCGGGTGACGTCATCCAGTTGCTCCTCCAAGGACGCAACCCAGCGATTGGCACCCTCAAGCACGGCGGCCTCCACCTCATTCTCGGTATAGGGCAACACACCCAGCTCGATACCATACAAGCCGGTAGCCAGCGTTAAAGCGAAGAAATCCAGGCCACGACGAACCAGAGGTGAATCCATCGCGCCATTGACCATCTGCATCAGGCGCTCGGCACACTCATGAACCCGGTTGCGAACTAACTCTTGCAAAGCCTCATAAGAAGTGGCCTCCGGCAAGTTCAACAGCCCTTGTGCCAAAGCCGGAAGGGCTGTGCCGTAGTATTGACCACAGGCCGCTTTGAGCTGGTCAATCCGGGCTTTGGCTTGGGCCAGGGTTTCGTCGGGCAATTTCGCATCATCGGGGTGAACCTCGATGTTGAGCATCCGCACATAGACACCGGAATTGGCACTGCCACCCGTTTTCCTCAGATAGTCATCTGTGCTGAGTTCACCAGTAGAGATAATGCAGAGGATGGCTGAGCCTTGATCCTCCTTCTCATCCCCACCCGTTTCACACCTTCCTTTGGTTTTCCCATTGGATAGGGCATAGATGGTTGCGTCGAAATTTTTGCTGTTGTGTGACCCAAGCTCATCCAGTACTAGCCCCATACCGTGGTGACTTTTTGCCACAGCAAACAGCCAATTAATCGTGCCATGCCACTTCCTGATAGCAGACCCACCATCTTTGCTTGGATCAGTAGCTCGTCCCACGACACTCTGTGCCATCTGCCCCCGAGTTGTCTTGCCGCCTGAGCTGAGCCCATGAAAGTGAACAATAACCGTCCCCTCCTTCAGGAGGTCCAACAATACATTCCCAAGCATCGCCAAAATCGGAAACATCATGCTAGGGAGCTGCCGGACAGGTCCAGCCACATACTCTTCCCATTCCTGCAAGGTGCCCTGTGATCGCAGTTGCGGCAATGCTTTACGGATTTGATAGCTCAGCTTAGTTTCCGGGGTTCCAATGTTTCGCTGTAGCACTGTCTCATGCGTTACATAGATCAACTTTTCAGAGATAAATCCAGCCTGCTCAACACGATAAATTGGCTCAATTGAGTTCCACCTTGAGCAGTGGTTCATAAACCGAGAAAGCTGCCGATCGTCATGACCATAATACCCAACACGTAGCTCACCCAACTGGACCTTGACCCTTTTCAAGTCATGCAGGACATCATCAAGCAGGACTGTAAAGACGTGTGGCTTACCATCATAGCCAATGCAGACCAACACCAACCCTTTGAACTGATTGTTATTATCAATAATGCAATTGAGCGGAAGGATTAACGTATCGAACAGCTCAACGGGCTTCCTTCCTTCAAGGTTCACTACTTTCAGGTCAGGGCTAACAACGTAGTGCTCGGGCAACAGACTGGACTTCATCCATGTTTGGAGTTCATCAATGGTATATGACAGATGAGTACCATCCGACCTGACGGGCCGCTCAGAAGAACCTTTTCCCTGATTAAGGGCTAGCCCCTCTTCTGATGCCAGATAGGCCGCTTCTTGAGACCACTGATGGATACGCGCCAGTTCTTGCAGCGCTAAGTTTTGATGGCTGCAATAGGGTTCGCTGGGTACTAATAAAGCTGACTCTGATGGCTGAACTACCGGAGCGATAGCAGAGACAGGAACCGATTCTGGCGCGGGTGCCTCCTGATCCGAGTCCGGTACCGAGTCTGTCGGCGGTACAACCTGATTAGCAATATCGAGGGAACCTAGTGAGCCCCTTCTTTGATGCGTCCTATCAGTAATGAAAAGATTCAGTTTACCGTTATTATCTTTTTTGGAACGATGCATAATCATTAATGGGGGAGTCTCCCTCCCCCATCTCCTAAAGTTTGTTAGCAGGTGAGGTTGGGTAGGTCCCATAGGGTGTGAAGTGCGTCGACGGCCTTGACCAGCGTCTTATCGTGGTACCTAGCGTACCTTTCAGTCATCCGAGGAGAGCTGTGGCCTAGGACTTTCTGCAATACATCGAGCGAACAGCCCTTGTTCAGCAGTGAAGTAGCGACGGTATGACGGGCATCGTGGATGCGTACCCCCGATAGTCCGCAATCATTACAGACGCGGTACCAGTAACGGCGGGGCTCCGATATCGGAGAGACACCATCTTGGCCTCGAAAAAGCAGGCCAGTCGTGCCATGGCGCTGGCGCTGAAGCTGAACCAATTCCAGGGCGAACTGATTAAGCGGTATAAGCCTTTCTCGACCAGACTTACTCGTCGGTAGATAAGCGATCTGAGTGGTGAGATTACAATCCTGCAGCTTTAGAGCTCTTGCCTCTCCCATCCGGGAGCCCGTTGCGAACAGGAAGAGCAACAGACGCGCTTTTTCTTCGTCAATGTCTTCCATCAAGCGAGCGACCAGCTTATTGACTGCCTCATCGGGTAAGCCCTTGGGAGGCAGGACAGGCTCGTATTTTACGGGGATGCCTGCTGCGGGCGACGAAGGGAGTACTCCATGCTCAACAGCATGCGTCATTATGGCCTTGCACTGAGCCAGATAACGGTTCCAAGTAGCAACAGAGCATGTGTCGGATAGTTGAGTAAGAAAGTCCTCAAAATCGGCACGAGTGATCTGATTCAACGGCTTATGCCCGAGAGCAGCCACTATTGGTTTGACTCTCGATTCAATCGTTCTGGGATAGCGATGAGTGACATGAACATCCGGTAAATACCGTTCATGTACATACGTCGCCAGCGGCAATAGCGCACGGTATCGCAGCCTGAATCCTTCCGGATTGGAATAACAATCAGCCAGTAAGCGTCGAGCATTATCACGAATGGCTGTTAATCCAACCGCCGCCACACAACCGAGTCCGATTGAGTAACGCTCGCACAGATGCGAAAAACAAAGACGTGCATATGAACGACCAGATTCATATGTAATCACTTTGAGCTGTGGGATCTTCTTATCTGTTACCTGTGTTTGTTTACGCCCTCTTAGAGTGCCGTCCACTCCACGAGAGGTTTTTTTCTGCACCTTGGCATTCGAAGTTGTTAGTTGTTTTTCCACAACGGCCCCCTTGATACGAACCGCCGGATGGCTGTTCTGGGACGCATTTTGCATTTCCATATCCAAATAACAACTGCACAGAAAATGCGCAAAACATTGATATTTTTAGCGTTTTTTATGTGTAAAGACTCTGGAGGCAGTCAAAGACTGGCGATTCAAAAAGTAAAATCGGATCCCCCAGCAAATTAAGGACTTTTGAAAGCCAGCGATACACAGCCCTCATTTGAAGGGAAATCGTGACTTATCCACAGGTAAAATCTATGTCACGAAATAATTTTCAATCTATTAAATGAATTGATTTTGCATTTTCAATCCAAAAAAATCATGATGTTTTTTGATTATTCTTCATGATTTGTCTTCAGGGCTGACACTCAGACGATCTGGCAACCGGAGGCACAGAGGCACCGACACACTCCACCTGTCTGGTCAATTTCTGGTAACTTTTCAGCGCACAAAAAACATGCAGGTTAGTTCATCCGTTTTTTGACAAAAAATGGGCTCACGTGTTGGAAGATCGGGATGGGCGAGAGGGAGAAAAGGTAATTCTATAAAGGGAAAAATCCTCGATAGCAGAACCTGCCGACAACCGGATCCCGGTGTGGAGTCAGGGGCTTCTTGCACACTATCTCGCCACTTAGTTCACCCTATGCAAAAACATGCCAGAAACTGGGCCAACAAGGTTGACACCCCCGTCCAGAAAGGGTTTAATGCGCGCCGTTGCCCAGATAGCTCAGTCGGTAGAGCAGGGGATTGAAAATCCCCGTGTCGGCGGTTCGATTCCGTCTCTGGGCACCAAGTACAATTCCTCCTTAGTTCAGTCGGTAGAACGGCGGACTGTTAATCCGTATGTCGCTGGTTCAAGTCCAGCAGGAGGAGCCAAATTTGAAGAGCCCGCTCATAGAGCGGGCTTTTTTTATGCCTTTCAGCTGCCGTTGCAGGCTGCCAATAGCAGGGTAGCCCCACAGGCGGCACTAAACAGCAAGAGCCCTGTTTGCAGCACGCCTTCCGGGTTTACCCCTTTCTCTTTTTTCCGACGTCGTATCCACGATGGCTTCACCGAGTCCACCTCACCCTGTTCCAGCACTGATCCCTGCGCACATCGGCAGGCGAGCCATCTTTGTGTCAGCCTCCCTTTATCGTCAACCTTTGCCTCGATAATAAATTCATCAAAGAGACCCGCCCTGTCCCGCTTCATCAGCATGCTGACACGCGGATGTGCGGGCGATCGTACGCCTGGCTCACAAGGGGGTGACTGACCGGCGGCTTCGGGCTTGAAGCACGGCGACTCTGCGCCCCTGGCGACCCCTCTTATCCGGCCAGCTCTATCTTGCCGTAGTCGAGGCGATTCTCCTTTGGCGCGCCCTCTATGTTGCTCACCGCCTTCAGCTTGTACCTGATGATGTAGCCGAAACAGGCGAAGAAGAGGCCGATCACCAGGGCACCGACCCACTGGATCTGCAGGAAGTCGAGCTTGAACAACAGGGTCAAGCCGGCCAGCATCAGCAGGTTGAGCCCGAAGTAACGCCACTGGCCGAGCCGCTGGGTCGTCAACCCCAGGTTGTCGGTATAGAGGCGGATCAGGGAGTCGAGGGAGTTGATCACCATGGTGATCCCCACGGCGACCATGGCCCAGTTGAAGAAGCCGGCGGTCGAGAGCCCCTGCTCGTGGTAGTAGTAGAGCACGGCGAACCAGACGGCGATGGCCAGGGAGGGGAACACCAGCATGGCCCCCAACAGTTGCCAGGTACGCAGGCCACCGACGAAGCGGGCGGTGAACTGACCGATCATGATGCTCCAGGAGAACCACCAATAGAGATAAAAGGCGTGGTAATCATTGAGGGGCAGCACGAAGCGCTCTATGTGACCAAAGTATCCTCCCACCAGTGCCAGCGTCGCGGCAAAATCGGCCAGGGATCCCGCCGGCGTGAGAAAGGCGGCGCCCCACATCAGGGCGATCAGGGCGATGAAGCAGGTCGTCGTGCCCAGGCTAAGGATCCTGACGAACTTCAGGCTGGTGCTCGAATAGATGGAGAGCGCAATCACCAGCAGCACTATCAGGTAAAAACTCGCCACCAGGCTCTCGCCATCCCCGATCTGGGGCAGATACCAGGGCAGGTTGCTCAGCAGCAGATAGGCGGTGAAGGCACAGGTGCCTATGATCACCAGGTTGTTGAGGAACTTCACTGGCGCCAGCTCAAAGAACTTCACTCTGGGTTCTATCACGCAGAAATAGAAACAGGTCAGAAAATAGAAACCCCAGATAAGAAATCCCCAGTAACCGAATTCAATGGCAAGCGGATTGGTGAAGCCATATTCCGGGCTCGCCTGCAGATCGGCATAACCGGCAAACTCGGTGAGCGGGAACATGATGAGCCCCACATCCAACCCGGAGGTGAACAGGATGGCGACGAAGGTAAAGGTGCGCACCGGCGTGGTACCGATACAACGAATATTGCCCCAGCGATAGAGCACAAAGGCGATAGCGGCAAAGGTAAACAGTATTCCTGCACTGAGCCAGACTGTCATGACTGACCTCCTGCGATATCCCTTTCGTGACCAAACATAAGTGCTCCTTGTCATTGCATTGTGGTGTTCAAGAGGCAGTTCGGCTTCCTGCGGACATGACTCCCCCAACCCCGCAGTGGCGAGGGGAAATGGACACGGGATCAGGGCTTAGCTATCGCCGGTATCAAGTGCGATCGGGCGATAGCTAAGGTCTGACAAACTGCCATCCGGGTAGTGGCATCTCTATTTATTCAACCAACAGGCTCAAGCCAGGGAACGCACTGGCTCCCGCGGACGCTGCTTCTCCTGCCAGTGCTCGGCCAGCCCCACCTCGACCGGGTGCGCCGTCAGTGGCACCTTGCCCAGGATCAGGTCGGCGGCGCGCTCGGCCACCATCAGGGTGGGGGCATTGAGGTTGCCATTGGGAATGGTCGGGAAGATGGAAGAATCCACCACCCGCAGCCCCAGCAGGCCATGAACCAGGGTCTCGGGATCCACCACCGCCATGGGATCCGTCCCCATCTTGCAGGAGCAGGAGGGGTGGTAGGCGCTCTCCACGGCACTGCGCACGAAGGCATCTATCTGCTCATCGCTTTGGACCGACACCCCTGGCTGTATCTCCTCTCCCCGATAGGCATCCAGGGCCGGCTGACCGATGATCTCCCGGGTCAGGCGCACGCAGGCGCGAAATCCTTCGACATCATCCGGATGGGAGAGGTAATTGAAGCGGATGGCGGGGGCCTGACGGGGGTCGGCCGAGCGCACCTTCACCTGGCCGCGACTGCGGGGCTTGTTGTGGCCTATGTGAACCTGGAAGCCATGGCCCGCAAACGCCTCCTTGCCGTCATAACGCATGGCTGCGGGCAGGAAGTGGTATTGCAGATCCGGCCAGGGCACCCCCGCCTTGGATCGGATGAAGCCGCACGACTCGAAGTGATTGGTCGCCCCCAGGCCATCCTTGCGCAGCAGCCAGCGGCTGCCGATGAGGAATTTGTCCCACAGACCCAGTTTGCCATTGAGGGTGATGGGTTGCTGACAGCGAAACTGGAAGTAGAACTCCAGATGGTCCTGCAGGTTTTCGCCCACCCCGGGCAGAGGGTGCAGTACCCCTATCCCTGCCGCCCTCAGGGTATCGGGATCGCCGATGCCGGAGAGTTGCAGCAGATGAGGTGAGCCGATAGGGCCTGCACTCAGGATCACCTCCTTGCCGGCCCTCACCTCCTCCGTCTTGCCCTTGCGTTCGAAGCGTACCCCGACCGCCTGTTTGCCCTCGAGCAACACCTTGTGGACCAGGGCACCGGTCAGCACGGTGAGGTTGGCCCGCCCCATGGCGGGTCTGAGATAGGCATTGGCACTGGAGCTGCGCACCCCCTGCCTGACCGTCATGTGCATGGGGCCGAACCCCTCCTGCTGGCGGCCGTTGTAATCCGCCGTCCCGTCGTAGCCCGCTTCCACACCGGCATCGACGAAAGCCTGATAGAGGGGGTTTTTCATCTGGTTGCCGTTGTTGACCCCAAGGGGTCCCTCAGCGCCGCGGTAATCATCACCACCGAAGGCCCACTGCTCGGCCCGCTTGAAGTAGGGCAGGCAATGGGCATAGTCCCAGCCCTGCGCCCCCGCCTGCTGCCACTCGTCAAAGTCACCGGCGTGGCCGCGCACATAGACCATGCCGTTGATGGAGGAGGATCCTCCCAGTACCTTGCCCCGTGGGCAGTGCATGCGCCGCCCGTCCAGATGGGGCTCGGGCTCGGTTTCGAACTGCCAGGCATACTTTTTGGTGTTCATGGGGATGGAGAGGGCGGTCGGCATCTGGATGAAGATGCTCTTGTCGCTGCCCCCCGTCTCCAGCAGCAGCACCCTGTGCTGACCATCCTCGCTCAGGCGGTTGGCCAGCACGCAGCCAGCGCTACCCGCCCCCACTATGATGTAATCGAATTGCGTCATGGTGCCTCCTTAAAACGGGCTCTGGATCGCTTGCATGCCGACGTAGACGGACTTGAGCTGGGTGTAGTGTTGCAGGGTTGTCAGGCCGTTCTCCCGCCCTATGCCGGACTGCTTGAAGCCGCCCACCGGCATCTCAGCCGGGGAGGCGCCATAGCTGTTGATCCAGCAGATCCCGGCCTGCAACTGGTGCACCACCCGATGGGCGCGACGAATGTCCCGGGTGAAGACCCCGGCTGCTAGCCCCAGTGCAGTGTCATTGGCTCGCCGTACCACCTCCTCTTCCTGCTCGAAACTGAGCACGGACATAACGGGACCAAAGATCTCTTCCCGGCAGATCCGCATCTCGTCCCGGCATTCGCTGAAGATGGTGGGGGCGACGAAGAAGCCATCCGGTGCCATGGCTGGCCGCAGCGCCTCCCCGCCACAGCGCAGGGTGGCCCCCTCTTCCTGGCCGATGCGGATATAGTCGAGCACCTTGCGCTGATGCTCACGAGAGATAAGGGCACCGAAGTTGGTGGCGGGATCCATGGGGTCGCCGATCCGGATATTGTCCCGGGTACGGGCCAGCAGCCGCGCCATGAAGGCGGGGTAGATCCCCTGTTGCACATAGACGCGGGTGCCATTGGTGCACACCTCGCCCTGGGTGTAGAAGTTCGCCACCATGGCAGCGCTGACCGCCTCTTCCAGATCCGCATCGTCGAAGATGATGAGAGGGGACTTGCCCCCCAGCTCCATGGTCACCCCCTTGAGGGTCTCAGCAGCAGCGCGCATCACCTTCTTGCCGGTGCCCACCTCGCCGGTGAAGGAGATCTTGGCCACCTCGGGCGCCTGACTCAGCCAGGCACCGACCCGGCCATCCCCCTGCACCACATTGAAGACGCCAGCAGGCATGCCGGCCTCGATGAAGATCTCCGCCAGCTTGAGGGCACCGAGGGGCGTCTCCTCCGAGGGTTTGAATATCATGCTGTTGCCGCAGGCCAGCGCGGGGGCCGCCTTCCAGCAGGCAATTTGCAGCGGGTAGTTCCAGGCGCCGATCCCGGCACAGACGCCGAGGGGTTCGCGGCGGCTGTAGTAAAAATCAGCCCCCAGCTGCTGCTGATTGCCCTCGATGGCGGCAGCCAGGCCGGCGAAGAACTCAATGCTGTCGGCGCCAGTGACTACGTCCACCACAGAGGCTTCCTGCCAGGGCTTGCCGGTGTCGGCTACCTCGATGGCGGCAAGGATATCGTTACGCTCACGCAGCAAAGCCACGGCCCGCAACAGGATCCGGCCACGCTCGACCCCGCTCATGGCCGACCAGAGCGCAAAACCCTTCTGGGCACTCGCAATGGCCGCAGTTTGCACTGCCTCATCGGCCACCTCGACCTCGTAGATGACGGCCCCGCTAGCCGGATTGATGACCTCGAAGTACTCGCCCGTGGCATTGGCCAGATAACGGCCGTCGACAAAATTCTGATAACGCTTCAAAGACATGAATTCACTCCGCTGGGGTCAGTCGTTGCTGGATAAAGAGTTTGCAAAGCCGCTCGGCGCGGCTGAAGTCGGGTTCAGGGCTAGGGCTCAAAGCACTGCGTAGCCAGAAACCATCTATCATGGCGGCGCTCTGTTGTGCGGCAGCCAGTGCCTCTTGCCGGGTCAGGCACAAACCAAAGGAGTAGGCCAGATTGCTCAGCAATCGCCGCTGATTGATCCGCTGCAGGCGGGCCAAGCCCGGTTCATGGCTGGCCTGAGACCAGAAAGCAAGCCAGGTGCGCGCCACGGCCCGGGAACACTGCAAAGGGGTGAAATTGGCCTCCACTACCGCCATCAGTCGTGCTTGTGGCGACATACCGGGTACGAGCCGCTCCCGCAGCGCCTGACCAAGCGCGGCTTGCAGGTCTCGCATGGCCGCTTCAATCAGCCCCTGTTTGCCACCAAAATAGTGGCTGATGATGCCGGAAGACATGCCGGCCAGGGTGCTGATGCGATGGATGGTGGTGTGTTGCAAACCGAACTCGTCCACCGAAGAGATGGTGGCCTGGATCAGTTGCTGACGACGCTTTTCAGAGACTCCGACTATGGGCATGTTTTTGTTAATTGATTGTTCAACCAGCAACAACCATAAAGATTAGAGCAGAAAGGATCAACCACACAAAAATGAGTGAAACAAAAAACAAAATTCATAAACAAACAAAAACACCATTAAAAAACAAATAGATAAACAACAGTGAAAGGTGTGAATTTAATTTAGATATCAAATCAATTTGTTTCTGAAAGGTTACTGTGCAGAGCAAAAAACAACCAAACCCATTTCAATCAGTTGCCCACCCCCAGCCATGAAGATGGTCATCTGGAGGTCACAACAACAGGGTGTGGCGGTTACTTCTTGTCGATGCCACACCGAATGTCACCTTGATAGAAGGGGAGCGATAGGCATAGAGGATGAAGATTTCATGAGCAAGAAAACGGGGGGCTGACTGCAGGCACAGGATCGCGAGCAACATGAGGGAAATTACCCATCTTGCTACCCCTTTCAAAAACCGGCGTGACCGGGCCGAAGGCCATGGTTATGATATGGCTCCCACCAAAAAATCACCTCGTTCAGGGAGAACGTCAGATGAGCAGCCCCTTGCGTTACGTGCTGGACGGCATCCATTGCGAGCCACACTTCTTCACCGTGCCCCTTGATCACCAGCAGCCGGACGATGAGGAGACGCTCATCCTGTTTGGTCGCACCCTCTGTCGCCAGGACAAGCTGCACGAGGAGCTGCCCTGGCTGCTGTTCCTGCAAGGGGGGCCCGGCTTTGGTGCCCCGCGTCCGACCGCCAATAGTGGCTGGCTCAAGCGGGCCCTGCAGGAGTTTCGGGTATTGCTGCTCGATCAGCGTGGCACCGGCCACTCAACCCCCATCAGTGCCGATGCGCTGGCCCAGCGCAGCGCCCAGGAGCAGGCCGACTACCTCAGCCTGTTTCGCGCCGACAGCATAGTGCGGGATGCGGAATATGTTCGCGCCATCCTGAGTCCTGATCGCCCCTGGAGCCTGCTCGGCCAGAGCTTTGGTGGCTTTTGCAGCCTTACCTATCTCTCGCTGTTCCCGGACAGTCTGCACGAGGTCTACCTCACAGGCGGCGTGGCCCCCATAGGTCGCAGTGCAGACGAGGTCTATCGCGCCACCTATCAGCGGGTCGCGGACAAGAACCGCGCCTTCTTCGCCCGTTTCCCCCATGCCCAGGCCATCGCCAACCGGCTGGCAAACCACCTGCACAGCCACGAGGTGCGCCTGCCCAACGGCCAGCGCCTGACGGTGGAGCAGTTGCAGCAGCAGGGGCTGGATCTCGGCGCCAGCGGCGCCTTCGAGGAGCTCTACTACCTGCTGGAAGATGCCTTCATCGGCGAGCGGCTCAACCCAGCTTTCCTCTATCAGCTGCAAGCCATGCAGCCGTTCAACACCAACCCTGTGTTCGCCATACTGCATGAGTCCATCTACGCCGAAGGGGTCGCCAGCAACTGGGCGGCCGAGCGGGTCAGAGCCGAATATCCGGCCCTAGCCTGGGCACCCGGCAAGGATTTCGCCTTCACCGGCGAGATGATCTTCCCCTGGATGTTCGAGCAGTTCCGTGAGCTGATACCACTCAAGGAAGCGGCCCACCTGCTGGCCAAAAAGGCCGATTGGGGCCCCCTCTACGACCCGGCGCAGCTGGCCCGCAACACTGTGCCCGTGGCCTGCGCCGTCTATGCCGAAGACATGTATGTGGAATTTGACTACAGTCGCGAGACCCTCAAGGGCCTCGGCAACAGCCGCGCCTGGATCACCAATGAATATGAACACAACGGCTTGCGAGTCGATGGCGAGCTGATCCTGGACCGCCTCATCCGACTGAACCGGGATCGCTGATCCTGGCCGGGCGACGAGCCCGTCGCGATACACATAATATCGAGGGCGACCCATGAGTCGCCCCACCCTTTGGAAGCAGCACAATAATAAGGACACCCATTGGATCACCCGGAAATCTCGGCCGGCTGGCTGAGCCGCCTCTTCTATCACTGGACGGGCCCGCTGCAACGCAAGGGGCTGACCGAACCCCAGGTCGGCCTCGACGATCTCTATCCCCTGCTGCCGGAAGACAGACGGGATGGCAGGGCCGATGCCTTCCTTCAGCTCACCGCCACCCAGCCGGTACGCCCCTGGCCCATCACCGCCTTTATCTGGCGCCATTACAAGGGGCGGATTGGCCTGCTCACCCTGTTGCAGCTGCTCGGCATGCTGGCGACCCTGGCCAGCCCCTGGCTGCTCAACCACAGCATGACCCAGCTCGGTGCAGGCGCCCCCACTGAGCAAAAATTGCTGCTGGCTTTCGCCCTGTTTGCCTCTGTGCTCGCCGCCGGCATGCTGGCGGAGCACTCGTTGCAGCTGGCGCTCAAGATGCACGTCCCCATTCGCCGCCTGCTGGCCGAAGCCCTGCTGGCCAAGGTGATGAAGCTGGGGGGCAAGAGCTTCGACGACAGGGCCGGCGGTCGGGTGCAGAACCTCATCAACCGGGATGTGTGGGACATTACCTGGATCCTGGCCGACCCCGCCATGCCGCTTACCATGGCATTGCAACTGCTGGGCACCATAGCCCTGCTGGTGTGGCAGGTGGGCAGCGCCGGTCTGGTCGGCTTTGCGGTGCTCACCCTGCTGCTGCTCATCTCCACCCGGGTAGTGCGGCGGATGAACCAGCAGGAGCAACAGCTCAAGCGCCAGCAGGACGAGCGCAACGGCATACTGGCGGAATACATCAAGAAGCTGCGGCTGGTGCGCCAGAACGGGCTAGGCGCCTTCTTCACCCGGGCGGCCAACGCCAAACGCCAGCAGGAGCTGGGGGTGCTCGGTCGTGTGCTCAAGCTCGATGCCATCAACGACAGCCTGATGCTGAGCACGCCGCTGCTGGTGACGCTCGCCACCTTCACCACCTATCTGGTATCGGGCCAGAGCCTGACCCTGCCCCAGGTGTTCACCACCATAGCCCTGTTCGCCGTGCTGCGGATCCCCATGATGCGGCTGCCCTATCTCATCCGCACCCTGATCAATTTCAACACCGGTTTCAACCGGCTGTGCGAGTTCCTCAACAGCCCGGAGCAGCACAGGGATCTCACCGATGCCAGCCTGCCCGTCGGCAGCCTGCGGGTCGATTCGGTCACTGCCCTGCACCAGCAAAAACCGGTACTGCAAGGGGCCAGCCTCATCATACAGCCGGGGGAGCTGGTGGGGATCACGGGCCCCACCGGCGCGGGCAAGAGCTGCCTGCTGCACCTCATCGCCGGCTTCGATGACAGCTTCGAGGGGGAGATCCGCCGTCACGGCCGGGTCGCTCACCTGGGCCACAAGCCCTGGTTGATGAACGACACCATTCGCAACAACATACTGTTCGGTCAGCCCTGGCACGGTGAACGCTATCGCTGGGTGCTGGGGGCTTGCGCCCTCGGCGCCGACCTCGGCCTGCTCAGCCACGGCGATCAGACCCTGGTGGGCGAGCTGGGTACCCGCCTCTCCGGCGGTCAGCAGCAGCGAGTAGCTCTGGCCCGCGCCCTCTATGCCCAGGCCGATATTCTGCTGCTGGACAACCCCCTCTCGGCACTGGACCCCATCGTCTCGGCCCAGGTGTTGGAGCAGGGGCTCGCCTTCAAACCGGGGCCGACCCGACTGCTGGTGAGCCACGATCCGGACGTGCTGGCCCACTGCGATCGGGTGATCCGCATAGAGCAGGGCCGACTGGTTGAGCTCGATGCCCGCCAGCTGGCGGATCTCATCCAGCACCCGCTTCCCGCCCCAATGGTGGCACCGCAGGAGGCGGAACAGTTCAGCGAAGAGAAGGTGGTGGAAGGCAAGGTGGACTGGGGCCTGTTCGGCTTCATGTGGCAGCGTCTCGCCGCCCCGGGCGCCATCCTGATCGCCCTGCTGCTCACCCTGGGGCAGGAGGGGCTGCGCATCGCCTCGGATCTCTGGCTCGGCGGCAAGGCCGGCCTCACCGAGGTGAGCGAGCTGCTCGGCATCTATGTGCTGCTGGGGGCAGGATCGCTGATCTGTATCATGGTGGTGCGGGTCATCAACTACAAGCTGGGGCTCAAGCTGGCCTGGACCCTGTTCGACGGCATGCTGAGCCGCATCAGCCGCGCCCCCATGGCCTTCTTCGACAAGGTGCCGCAGGGGCGCATCCTCAACCGCTTCGACCGGGATCTGGGGGAGGCGCAGGAGATACTGCTGTCCATGCTGATGGGGCTGTTCGGCATGCTCATCTCAGTGCTGCTGCAGGTGGTGGTGATAGGCGTCAACATGCCGCTGCTGCTGCTCATCGCCCCCCTGGTGGGCTGGGCGCTCTATGTGCTGCAACGGCGCTACCGGGCGGTGCAGCTCAAGCTGCGGCGTCAGGCATCCGTGCTGCGCTCGCCGCTCTACATCAGCATCAGCGAGACCATTCGCGGAGCCCCCGCCCTGCGTCTGGCCGGAGCCGAGCGCTTCGCGCTGGATCAGGTGCTGCTGCACTATGACAACAACCTGCGCAGCTGGTACACCACCACTTCCATCAACCGCTGGCTCGGCATGCACCAGACTCTGCTCTCCGCCGTGCTGGTAGGCGCCGTGGCGCTGATGGTGGCCTTTGGCAACAGCTCGCTGCTGGGGGCCGTCGCCATCACCTACGCCTTTACCGCCTCGGCCATGCTCAACTCCCTCATTCGCACCTTCGCCGAAGTGGAGCAGGTGATGAATGCGGTGGAGCGGGTGCGCGAATACAGCGAAATCGAGAGCGAGCGCCAGCATGGGGAAGCCCTTGCCACGTCCCATCCAGGGGTGCGCTTCGACAACCTGGGATTGCGCTATCCGGAGGCGAGCCAGTGGGCCCTGCACAAGGTGAACTTCGAGTTGGCCCCCGGCGAGAAGGTGGGGGTCTGCGGTCGTACCGGTGCGGGCAAGAGCTCACTGCTCGGTGTGCTGCAAGCCATGTATCCGGCCTCACAGGGAGAGATTTACTACGGCGATCAACCGCTGTCCCGGCTTGCACCGGAGGCGGTACGGGATCTCTACGACACCGTCTCCCAGACGCCCCTCACCTTCTTCGGATCTTTACGCGCCAACCTGGCGCCGCTCACCGAGCAGGATGACGAGGCGCTGGAGTTGGCACTGGCACGGGTCGGTCTAGCCGAGCGCTGCGCTGGCCGGCTGGACGAGGACCTCGACAAGCTGCAACTCTCGGCTGGCGAGACCCAACTGCTGGTGATCGCCCGCATCCTGCTGTCACGTCGCCCGCTCATAGTGCTGGACGAGGCCACCTCGGATCTCGATCACGGCGGCATGCGCAAGATGGCGGAGCTGCTCTATCGCTATCGGCCGGAGGCCAGTTATCTGGTGATCGCCCACCATCTGGAGCCGCTGCTGTCGGTGGACAAGGTGGTGGTGATGGAAGCGGGAACCGTGGTGGAACAGGGCTCGCCGGTCAGCCTGCTGGCCAACTCCCACTCCCGCTTCCATCAGCTGTTTGTCGGTCAGGTCAACCGCCAGGTGGCCCAGATCAACTGACACAAGAAACAACAAGGGCTGCCCGCAGGCAGCCCTTGTTATCGAGTATGCCGACTAGCGTTCCAGGATCTGGGTGACGTCGTCCTGCTTGATCATCACCTCCCGCCCTTCGTGATCGTAGTAACGGTACATGCCGGTGCTCTCATCCAGCTTGGGCTTGCTGTCGGTGGTGATCATCTTCCCATCCTTGGTACTCATGATGTATTGAGAGCTGCACGCCACGAGTCCCAGTGCACACACCAGGATCATCATCAGTTGTTTCATCGCCTGTCTCGTCTCCCTCTTCACCCTCACCACGAGGGTGGTGACTGAAGCCTAGCGCAACCTCACCGCCCCCACAGAGTGGATTGACAGAACGGGATCTACATCAAAAATCAGTGACTTGGCGTCGGCGTTGAACGTGATGCCAACAGCGCATATGAAAAAGGCCGGACATCTGTCCGGCCTCTTGTTACTGCCTGTTCATGACTTGGCGGGCTGACGCTCACCGGTCACTGTGGGGTTAGCAGGGTCTGCACTCCACTCGTACCAGCCACCGTCATAGACGCTGATCCGCTTCCAGTCCATCAACCAGGCGTAGAAGAAGGCTTCGGAGGCGCGCCAGCCGGTACCGCAGTAGAAGGCGGCCTGCTGGGTCGGCTCGATATTCCACTCATCCCACATGGTGAGGATCTCGCGGGCCGGTTTCATGGTGCCGTCCGGGTTGTGGAAGTCACTCATGCTGTTAGCATCCACGCCACCACGCCCCCACTTGGCTCCCGGAATGTCGCCTTTCGGCTTGATGTAGCTGTAACCTGAGGTATTGCCGACAAACTCGTCCCAGGTGCGCACGCTGACCAGTGCACTGTCGGGCTGCTTGAGCAACGCTTTGGCCTGATCGAGTGTGGTGTAGTACTCGGGGTGGGCCGGAATGGCCACGCCAAACTCTTTTACCGGCTCGAACTTGTTGGGCAGGCCGGTTTCGGTGCGCAGGTGCTGCACGAACCAGGCATCGAGGCCGCCATCCAGCAGGCGCACATCGGCCACGCCGGCATACATCATCAGGTGCGCCGCGCGGGCTGCCGCCATTGTGTTGCGACCATAGAGGATGACGGTAGTGTCGTGACGGATGCCATTTTCCAGCAGCAGCGCCTTGAGCGCCTCGTCAGAGACCTTGTTCCACAACGGCTCCTCTTCCAGGCGGTTGGTATCGATATAGCCAGCCCCGGGTATGTGACTGATGAGATAGGCCTTGGGTGAACCCCAATCCACTTCGAACAGCTTCCACTCCCCTTTGGGGGCGGCAACCACGGGTTTGCCTTCCTGCAGGTCCGCCAGCCAGCGCGGATAGACCAGCTGCTGCCAGCGCGCCAGATACTCGCGTGGCGCGGCTTTCCACGCTTGCAGCTCGAACAGCTGCTTGATGCCCTGCTTGCGCAGCAGACGGGCCACCTCGGCCACTTCCCGCGGCTCGCCATAGAGCGCCACCGGACGATCGGCTTTCAAGCCCTTGCTCTCCAGCGCCTTGGGCCATTCGTCATCGCTGTATTTCCAGTCGGCCGAGAGATTTTCGGCGCCAGCAACGTGGCCACCCTGCTTCTCCCCTTCCATGGGCCAGCCCTGATAGAAGTGGCTGGCACGGGTATCCAGAATCACGGCCTGTTTGGCCTTGGCATCCGCCAGCGAGAGGGGTGGCAGTTCGGCTGCAAAGGCGGGCAGCGCGCACCAGAGCAACAGGGCCGTCAGACCGGTCCGCAACAGACCTATATATGCTTTCATGATGTTTTCTCGATTCATGGTAAACAAGGTTAAAAAATGGAGCGGCCCAGACGCTCGGCCAGCAGCTCCAGTGCCGCCGTGCCCGCCAGCGAGTTGCCAGCCTTGTTGAGCTCGGGCGACCAGACACACACACAGAGCTCACCAGGGATCAGCGCCATGATACCCCCTCCGACACCGGATTTGCCCGGCATACCGACCCGATAGGCAAAATCACCGGCCTCGTCGTAGAGACCACAGGTGGCGAGCAGGGCATTGACCTGCTTGGTGGTGCGGGCCGGCAGCAGCGGCTCACCGGCCCCCAGCGGCACGCCGCGGTTGGCCAGATAGATGAATGCCCGCGCCAGATCGACACAGCTCATGCGGATGGCGCAGGCATTGAAGTAGCTTTGCAGCACCTTGTCCACTTCGTTTTCGAAGTTGCCATAAGCCTTCATCAGATAGGCGATGGCGGCGTTGCGGGCGGAGTGCTGATATTCGGAGCGGGCCACTACCTGATCCGCCATGATGGCCGGGTTGCCACTGAGGCGCCGCACCAGCTCCAGAGTACGTTGGCGCGGGGCCGTGAGCCGGGTCTCAAGCAGATCGCTCACCACCAGGGCACCGGCGTTGATAAAGGGGTTGCGAGGTATGCCCTGCTCGAACTCCAGCTGCACCAGCGAGTTGAACGGCTGGCCGGAGGGCTCCTTGCCCACCCGGGCCCAAATCTCCTCCTCCTGATAGAGAGTGAGCGCCAGCGTCAGGCTCAGGGCCTTGGAGATACTCTGGATGGAGAAGGGCTCGAAGGCGTCACCTGCGGTGAACAGCTCCCCCTCCACGGTACAGACCGCCATGCCGAGCCGATCGGCCGGCACCTGGGCCAGGGCCGGAATATAGTCGGCCACCTTGCCTTGCCCGAGCAGCGGGCGCACCTCGGCCAGAATGCTGGCCAGTAATTCGGATGACAACACCATAAGCGATTCCATAACTAGGGGCTGTGGAGATCCCATCCCCACTGACAAAAATCCCGCCAATGGCGGGATTTGTCTATGTACCCGACACAGGGTACCCGTAACAGGTCGCCCACTACAGGCAAGCGGTTATCAGGCCGGTTCACCGTACCAGAGGTCAAACAGCTCGGTGACCACCACGGCTTCCATTCCCTTGCCTTCCAGCCAGGATTTGAGAACAGCGCGGTCTTCTTCGGTACATTTGCCCAGTTGCTGAGTGCAGATCATCCCTTCCCAGGCCAGGTGGCCTGAACCGGCGAACGCCAGTCTACGGGGTTCAACAACCTCATCGATCATCGCATCGACTACCGCATCGATGGTCTCTTCGGCAGTGCCGACCGGGAAATTGAAACTGATGTCGAATCCCATTTCCTGGAATTCGTCGACTCGCAGTTTCTTACGCAGACGGCGGCTACGATTGGCCATGATAGCTCCTTAGGTTAGTTGACTCGTTAAATTAGTTAACGCGTTTAAAAATCAGATCCCAAACCCCGTGGCCCAGACGATGGCCCCGTTGTTCGAATTTGGTCAGCGGACGCCAGTCGGGACGAGGCACCCAGTTGCCGGTGGTGGAGGTATTCTCGTAACCCTCGGCGACGCTCATCACTTCCAGCATGTGTTCGGCATAGTTTTCCCAGTCAGTGGCCATGTGGAACACGCCACCTATGGCCAGCTTCTGGCGGATATCCTGGGCAAATGCCGGCTGCACGATACGGCGTTTGTGGTGACGGCTCTTGTGCCAGGGATCCGGGAAGAAGAGTTGCAGGCAGGCCAGCGAACCGTTCGGGATCATGTGCTCCAGCACTTCTACCGCATCGTGGCAGATGACCTTGAGATTGGTGACGCCCGCTTCCTGGGCGGTGCCGAGGCAGGCACCCACACCCGGCGAGTGTACCTCTATGCCGATGAAGTTTTTCTCGGGGGCATTCTTGGCCATCTCCACCAGGGAGGCGCCCATGCCAAAGCCGATTTCCAGCACCACAGGGGCCTCGCGGCCAAACAGGGCGACCAGATCGAGCGGTGCTGGCGCGAAATCGATACCCATGACCGGCCAGAGTTCTTCCAGGGCCTTCTCCTGCCCTTTGGTCAGGCGGCCTTCGCGACGGACAAAGCTGCGGATTTTGCGCATGAACTTGCCGTCTTCGTTAAATACATCTTGGGTCACAGACATAATCAAATTGCTCGTTATTGCATCGATCTGGGTCACAGACGACATGAATGGATTACTCGTTATTTCATTGCCCGGGGTCACGGATCACATGGATGAATGGCGCGTTATTTCATCAATCCGCGAAACAGGGTAGCGAATTATCCCAAGATAGGCCCAAGGCGCAAGTGTTTCGCGAAACAAATCCCCCATCGCTGACCAATTCCGCCACCACGATTGACAAATGCCACCCCCTTCACAGAATCTGCGTGGGGTCGGGCGCATGCTTGCCTGCGAAAATAAAACCATACACAACAAAGGATTGCAGTATGAAACACACAGCATTGGCGTTTGCCATCGCAGCCCTGCTGGCCGGGTGCAACACCTCCAGCAATGATTCACAGGCGCCCAGCGCCGCCGAGCAAGCCTATGAGTATCTGGTGCAACTGAGCTCGAGCGCCGAGGGGATAGGGGCCAGACCCACAGGCACGGAGGCCGAGACCCGCGCCGCAGCCTGGATCCAGGATCATCTGACAGGCTGGGGTTACGATGTGCAGAAGCAGCCGTTCACCTACGCCAAGAGTGGGGCCGGCAAGGCCTCCCAGAATCTTGTCGCCGAGCTGAAGGGCCAGAGCGACAAGGTAATCCTGATCGGCGCCCACTACGACAGCACGGGTGACAATCATGGCTCTGAAGGCGCCACCGACAACGGCGCCGGTGTCGCGGCGCTGCTGGCGGTCGCCGAGGCGCTCAAGGGGCAGACCCTGCCCTACACGGTACGCTTCGCCTTCTTCGGCGCGGAAGAGAACGGCCTCAACGGCTCCAAAGCCTATGTCGCCAGCCTCGACAGCGCCGCCATCGCCCAATTGGTGGCCATGGTGAACTACGACACCATAGCCGGCGGCGACATCGTCTATGTTCACTCAGCTCACTCGGATGTGGCCGAATACAACTGTGCCGAGCCAAGCCGCTACAGCTTCGATCCCAAGGTCCGTGACCGTCTGCTGGCCATCTCCAAACAGACTGATACCCCGTTCGCCATCCACCCCAGCTACGCCGGCTATCCGGAAGGGGAGACAGGCAGCTGGTCGGATCATGCCCCCTTCGCCTGTCTGGGGGTGCCCATCGCCTACGTGGAGGCCACCAACTTCACCATCAACGGGGCAGATGGCTATGACGGCTACTCCCAGACCACCAATCCGGCGCTGTGGGACTGCTACGACGATGCTACCAAGAGCGCCTGCGACAGGGACAGCGAGACCCAGTGGGGCAAGATCTGGCATACCCAGTACGACCGTCTCGACAAGATGGCCGAGCTGTTCCCGAGCCGGGTGGAGCAGCAGCTCAGCGCCAACACGGATCTGATGATCCGCTTCCTCAAGGAACCTGGTCTGTAACACCGACAAGCCGTCAATGACGCGCGCTGGCCAGGGACCAATTCAGGGCTTTTTGCGCTCAACGGCTGCCCCCGGCCGATAATATTCGGGCAGGTGCCAAACCTGCCCTTTTTTATCGATTTTTGTTGCAGCCATTGCCTCATTTTTTAAATCTGATACAAACGGATAACTTGGCGGTCGAATGGAGCGACCGCTCACCATGCCAGAGAGAACCCTATGCAACCGTTTTTTGCCCAGCGCTTCGAGAAGGTAGAGCCTTCATTTATCCGCGAGATCCTCAAGGTCGCGGCCAATCCCGAGATCATCTCCTTTGCCGGTGGCCTGCCCAATCCGCACCTGTTTCCGGTCAAGGCCATCGATCAGGCCTGCCAGGACGTGCTGCGCGAGCAAGGCGCCGCCGCCCTGCAATATGCCGCCACCGAGGGCTTCGCCCCGCTGCGCCAGTACATTGCAGACCGCTATCTGGCGCGCCATGGCATGAGCGTCAACCCGGACAATATCCTTATCACCAGCGGCTCCCAGCAGGCGCTGGATCTGCTGGGCAAGGTGCTGATCGACGAGGGGCAGGATCTCATCATTGAAGAGCCGGGCTACCTTGGCGCCATTCAGGCTTTCTCCGTCTATCAACCGGCATTCCAGCCCATTACGCTGGGGGAAGAGGGTCTGGACCTGGTGGCGCTGGATGCGCTGCTGGCCAGCGGCTCCAACGCAAAACTGCTCTACGGCGTGCCTAACTTCCAGAACCCGAGCGGTGTCTCCTACAGCCGCGCCAACCGTGAAGCACTGGCCGAGCGACTGGTTAGCCACGAGCTGCTGATGGTGGAAGACGACCCCTATGGCGAGCTGCGCTTCGAAGGGGAGCACCTGCCCCCCATCGCCAAGCTGGCTCCGAACAATACTGTGCTGCTCGGCTCCTTCTCCAAGACTGTGGTGCCCGCCTTCCGTCTGGGCTGGATGCTGGTGCCGGACTGGCTGCGCCAGAAGGTCACCATCGCCAAGCAGGCCACCGACCTGCACAGCAACGCCTTCAGCCAGCAAGTGCTGCACCGCTTCCTGATCGACAACTCGCTGGATGCCCATCTGGAGAAGATCAAGGAGGTCTATGGCCGCCAGCGCGCCGCCATGGAGGCCGCACTGGCTCGTCACTGCCCGCCCGGCGTGAGCTACACCAGACCGGAAGGGGGCATGTTCCTCTGGCTGACCCTGCCTGCCAGTGTCAGCGCCATGGCACTGTTCGACGAGGCCATCAAGGAGAAGGTCGCCTTCGTACCCGGCGCCCCCTTCTATGTGCGCCCCGAGATCAAGAACACCTTGCGGCTGAGCTTCTCCTGCGTGGATGAAGCTACCATAGAGGAAGGGGTCAAACGCTTGACCCGCGCCCTGGCCCGCATGCTCTGACAGCGCTGCCGCCTGAATAAAGAAAAACCAGCGATCTGTCCAGGTCGCTGGTTTTTTTATTCCTCACGCAGGAGAAACCGGGCCTGTCAGGCTGTCAGCTGCTTGGCGAACTCCTTCATCGGCATGGGCCTGCCATAGAAATAGCCCTGCAGGAAGGTCACCTGACGCGCCCTCAGGTAGGCGGCCTGAACCTCGTTTTCCACCCCTTCGGCAACCAGCATCAGGCCGAGCCGGGTCGCCAGATCGATGACGTTCTCGACGATATGACTGGAGAGCGCATCCGAGCCGATCATGCCGACGAAGCTCTGGTCAATCTTGAGAAAATCCACCTGGAACTGCTGCAAGTAAGTCAGGCTGGAGTGGCCGGTACCAAAATCGTCGATGGCGATGAAGACCCCGAGCTGGTGCAGCTCGGCGAACAAGCGGTCGGTCACCTCATCCGCCACTATCAGCTCCCGCTCGGTCAGCTCCAGCACCAGCTTGATGGGGTTGGCCTTGAACCCATCGATGAAGTCGCGACAATCCTCCACCAGGCTCAGATCCTTGCAGTGGCTGGCACATATGTTGAAGCCAAAGTGAAATCCCCTCGGCAGGGTATGGGCCTTGCCGGCAAACTGATCCCGCACCTGTGCCATCAGCAGACGGGTCATGGGGACTATGAGGCCGCTGTCTTCCGCCAGCGGAATGAAGCGATCCGGCGATATCATGCCCTGACGGGGATGCTGCCAGCGCATCAGCACCTCGCAGCCACACCAGTGTCCATCGTCCCCCGTCACCACGGGTTGCAGATAGGGTATGAATTCCCGCTGGGCCAGCGCCCGTCGCAATTCTTGTGAAGGAGAGGTAGAGCGGCCGGTCAGCCAGAACACGCCGACCCCCACCAATATGCCCAGCAAGGGATAGATGATGAGGCTGGCCCTGGAGTAACTCCAGACATGGCTGCCGTACTCATTGTGGGACAGATCGGTGACCACCCTGAATGGATACTTCGAGGACACCTGTTCCAGATAGCCGCCCGTACGGGATGGCACCTCCTCGCTGACCTGGCCGTTGGCCTGCATGGTCCGGCTGCCGATGACCAGCGCCAGCGGCGAGTTGCGGCTCAGCATGTCGAGAATATTGTGCAGATAGTAGCCGTCTACCCCGACCAGCACGCTGTTATCGCCCACCGCTTGCCGATAGACGACAAGGGGACGATCCGGCGTCACAGGGTTGCCTCTCAGCAGGTCGAGCTGACCCTCTGCGTAATCGGCCAGGGAGAAGAGACCGCTGTAGGAGCCGTAGAGGGAGGTGCAGTAAATATGCTCCCCCTTGGCCAGGTTGACGGTACGTATGTCCGGCACGGTCGCCACCTGATCCCGCAGCCCCTGTACCACTTCGTCGCAAGGCCGATCCATGCTGCTTCGCACCATGGACGCCGCCTGCTGGGCATTGTCCAGGGTACGGTCAAACATGTGTCGTGCATGCAAGAGACGCTCCTCGGCATCCTGCTTCACCCCCGAAAACGTCTGCCATGAGATGATCAACACCCCCAGCAACACAGACAGAAAGCCTGCCAGCAGGGACACTCCCAGCCTCGTATAGAACTGGCGCAACCTCAAACGACGAAAAGGCATAATCATCCTCACGGCAACGACAAAAAAGCGGGCAAGTCTACTGGTCTCCGCTCACCTAGCAAGCCCTTCTGATACGATTGGCTGCAATCAGATTTGGCCTGATTGACACCATACGCCATCAAAACAGGGCTCGCAGCCACATAGAGCAAGGCATCCGAGCCGGAACGAACCCAATCCCCCTAATCTGGCCCTGGCTCGTATCGAGCCAGGTGATGCCTCGGCAACCAGAGCGGGTGTGACGATTATAATCTTTGCAAAAACAGTTGCTTGTTCATGTTGTGCTGGCCCACTAGAGTAGAGCCAACAGAGTCAGGGAGTATGGATATGAAAATATTGATCACGGGAGGAACCGGCTTTATCGGCCGCCGCCTGGTGGCACATCTCAAGGTGCAGCACGAGGTAGTGGTGTTGACCCGTCAGGGGAGCCGCGCCTACGACCTGCTCGGCCATGACATCAAGCTGCTCGACAATCTGGATCGGCTCGACGACCTCAACGACGTGGATGCTGTTATTAATCTGGCGGGGGAGCCCATCGCCGCCGGGCGCTGGAGCGAGCAACGCAAACAGCTGCTGTGTGACAGCCGCTGGCTGCTGACCGAACAGCTGGTCGACCTCATCAAGCTCTCCAGCACACCGCCCAAGGTGTTGATCAATGCCTCCGCCATCGGCTGGTATGGGCGGCAGGGGGAGACGCCGCTGGATGAAGAGTGCAAGACTCCCCACGACGAATTTACCCATCAACTCTGTCAGCAATGGGAAACCCTGGCGCAAGAGGCTCGCAGCACCCACACCCGGGTCTGTATAGTGCGTATCGGCCTGGTGCTCGGCGCCGATGGTGGCGCCCTGCCCAAGATGCTGCCCCCCTATCAGCTCGGCCTCGGCGGCCCCATGGGATCAGGCCAGCAGGTCATGAGCTGGATCCACATTCAGGATCTGGTGCGCGCCATGCTGTTCCTGCTGGAGCACGACGAGTATGACGGCATCTTCAACGGTACGGCCCCCCACCCCGTCAGCAATCGCGAGTTCAGCCAAACCCTTGCAACTACTCTGCACCGACCGCATCTCTTCTTCGTCCCCGCACTGGCGCTGCGACTGCTGATGGGAGAGGCGGCCGACCTGCTGCTCACCGGCCAGAAAGTGCTGCCGGCCCGCCTGCAAGAGGCCGGTTTTCACTTCACCTTTCCCGAGCTGCCCCAGGCCCTCACCAACCTGCTGCACCGGCCACGCTGAACCTGTTTCGGCAAGACGATTGCCGAAAATAACAAGCCCGGCCATGTGGCCGGGCTTGTTGCATTTGCGCAAAGAGCAAGGGACTAGAGCAGCCCCTGACCGAGCCCGCGCAGACGATCGCTCAGGGTGCCCGCCAGCAATTGACGCTGCATTCCCTGCCCCGCCAACGTCACCAGCAGGGCGCCCAGCAAGGGCAAACCGCCCCAGATGGCCCAGTGGAACTGCCACTGCCCCTCGAACCACCACCATTGCAGGCCAAAGGAGCAGAGCTCGACCACCATGGCGGCGCACAGCCCCGCCAGCAGGCCACTGGCAACCAGCTCCCAGCGCAGCATCTTCTTGAGCAGGTCGCTACTGGCCCCCAGGGTGCGCATCAGCAACAGCTCGCGACGGCGGTGGGCCATGCTGGCCTGGGTCTGGGTCAGCAACACCAGCAGGGCAGCCACCGTCACCAGACCCAGCATCAGACCGAGCGCCCGGCTCACCTGATCAGACACAGCCGTCAGCCGCACTATCAGATCGTCTACATCGATGAGACTCACAGTGGGATGACGACGGATGATCTCCACCTCTGCAGCTCTGCCCTGCTCCGGCAGCCGATAGCTGCCAAGCCAGGTCTGGGAGAAGGAGGCCAGCATGTCAGGGGAGAAGATCATGTAGAAATTGGGCCGCATGTTGTCCCACTTGATGGCCCGCAAACTGGTGACCTGCGCCTTGAAGCTGCGCCCCTCTATGGTGAAGCCCAGGGTATCGCCGAGCGCTATGTCGAGTCGCTTGGCCAGGTCCTGGTCCACCGACACCTGGCCGGGCCCATCCAGCCAGCGTCCATCGGTCAGACGATTGTCTGGCGGCAGGCTGGCCGTGGTGGTGAAGTTAAGTTCGCGGTTCACCCCTTCCCGCCCATCCTCGTCGTTGTCTCGCACCGCCTCGCTGGCGATGCTGACCAGCCGGCCCCGTACCATGGGATAGAAATCCGAGGTCAAGGCACCCGCCTGGCGCAACTCGGCGAGGATCCCTTCCCGTTCGTGATCGGCCACGTTGACCAGGAAGCGGTTGGGGGCATCCACCGGCAAGCGGGCGGAAAACTCGTCGAGCAGGTCAACCCGTGCCGCCCACAGCAGGCCAAACAGCATGAGCGCCAGCGCAAAGCCAGCCAGCTGGAACAGGCCGCTGCCACGCTCGCGGGAGAGGTGATTGATGGCAAGGCGCAGCGCATGGGGCCCCTTGACCCGACGACCAAGCCGCAGCAGCAGGGAAGCGATCAGCGCCAGCAGCCCCATCAGCAGGCCCATGCCACCGATCAGCCCCAACGCCAGGGTCGCATCCGCGGTAAAGCCCCACACCAGACCAAACAGCCCCAGCAAACCGACCGGCAACGCCAGCCAAGGCGGGATCCCAGCCTCCAGCTCACGACGCAGCACCCGCAGTGGCGGTACCTTCAGCAGACGCAGGAAGGGCACAAAGGCCAGCAGCAGTGTGATGAAGAAGGCGACCGCCAGACCGAGGGCAAAAGGTCGCCAGGACGGCGGAGGCAGATCGGCCGGCAGCAGATTGCCCAACAGATGCAGGGTCAGCCACTGCATGGCACTGCCCGCCACCAGACCGAGCAGGGCACCGACCAGGGTCAGTGACAGCAGCAGCGAGCCCATCAGTTGCCAGAGCGTACGACGGGACGCCCCCAGCGTCTTGAGCAGTGCCACCATATTGGTCTGCCGCTCGGCGAAGTGGCGCACCGCTATGCCCATGGCCAGCGCCCCCAGCAGCACCCCTGCCAGGGAGGCGAGCCGGAAAAAGCGCTCGGCATTGGCCAGTGAGCGACCCACCTGGGAGCCCTGATCGTCCGGCTTGATAAGTTTCTGTCCCGCTTTCAGTTTGGGTTTGAGCCAGCGCTCATAGCTGGCTACGTCCTCGCGCGCGCCTTTGAACAGGTAACGCCACTGCTGGCGGCTGCCCGGCAGCAGTGCGCCGGTCGCCTCGATATCATCACTGTGGATCAGCGCCCTTGGCGCCAGCAGGAAGGGACTGAAGCCCTGATCCGGCTCCTGGCCCAGCACACCTGCCACCTTGAGGTGGGTATTGCCCACCTCCAGCTCATCCCCAATTTTTGCCTCCAGCAATTGCATCACCCGGGCCGAGAGCCAGATCTCGCCCGGGGCCGGTGCTCGCTGGGGAGTCAGCTCCAGCTTGCCATAGAAGGGGAACTCGCTCGGCACGGCACGGATGGAGGCCAGCTGCAGCGCATCGCCATGAAACAGCATGCTGTTGAAGCTGACCGTCGTCTGCACGGAGAGGCCCGCTTTTTCTGCCTGCTTGAGCCAGTCAGCTGGCGCAGGTGTGGCCGAGCGCAGCGCCCGGTCGGCACCGATAAAGTCGCGCCCCGATGCCTTGAGTCCGGCATCCAGTCTGTCCGCTACCAGGGCCACGCTCAGCACGCAGGCCACACTCAGCGCCAGCGCCAGCACAAACCAGCGCAACTCGCCGTTGAAGCCTTCTCGCCGCAACAGGCGCAATCCCAATCGCCACTGCATCATGCGTCACCACTCCCGTTCAATCGGCCAACCTTGCAGTCATATCCAGGCATTCTCTTATGCACGCTGCACCTCATGTTGTTCGACCTCCAGTCGTCCTGCCGCCATCACCAGTTGCCGCTGGCAACGCTGGGCCAAGTCGTGATCATGGGTGACCACCACCAGGGTGGTGCCATATTCACGATTGAGCTGGAACAAGAGTTCGATCACTGTCTCGCCGGTCTTGCTGTCGAGATTGCCGGTCGGTTCATCAGCCAGCAGCAGGCTGGGACGGGTCATGAAGGCGCGCGCTATGGCAACCCGCTGCTGCTCGCCACCGGAAAGGCGCGGTGGCAGATGGTGGAGACGCTCGCTGAGCCCCACCGCCGCCAGCAGCTCGCGGGCTCTGGGCTCACAGCGGGTCTCGCCACGCAATTCGGCTGGCAACATCACATTCTCAAGCGCACTCAGGGTAGGCAACAGCAGGAAGGACTGGAAGATAAAGCCGACCTGCTCAGCACGCAGGCGGGCACGGCCCTCCTCGTCCAGCTGCACCAGCGACTGCCCGAGGATCTCGATATCCCCTTCGCTCGGCAGATCCAGTCCAGCCAGCAGCCCCAGCAGGGTAGACTTGCCCGAGCCTGAGGCGCCGACCAGCGCCAGTGTCTCGCCGGTATTGACTTGCAGGTCGATCCCTTCAAGGATGGTGAGGCTTTCCTGGCCCAGGCTAACGGTTTTGCCCAGGCCCTTGACGACAATAATGGGAGTTGAATTCATGACGCGTTTCCTGTTCGCCTTATGTTGCCTAGTTTCATCGGTACAGGCACAAACCCTGATGGTATTGGGTGACAGCCTGAGTGCAGGTTATCAGATGCCGGCGGAGCAGAGCTGGCCTGCCCTGCTCAACCAGAAATGGCAGCAGCAAGGGGGCGAGCATCAGCTTATCAATGCCAGCATCAGTGGTGAAACAACGCAAGGGGCCCTGGCCCGCCTGCCCGCTCTGCTCAAGGAGCATCAACCGGACTGGGTACTGATTGAGCTGGGTGGCAACGACGGTTTGCGAGGGTTCGCCCCCGCCATCACCCGTGACAATCTGGCCAGGATGGTGGCCTTGACCAAGGAGCTGCAAATCAAGACAGTGCTGACCCAAATCCAGCTGCCCCGCAATTACGGGGCCCGCTACCTGCGCCAGTTCGAGCAGATCTTTCCGGAGCTGGCCGCCGCCAATGCGCTGCCACTGATGCCCTTCTTCATGGATGATATTGTGTTGCGCCCTGAACTCATGATGAACGATGGCATCCACCCCACGGCGGCGGCGCAGCCGCTGATCCGCGACCGGGTGGCCAGCTTTATCGAGCCCCTCTTGACCCAATAATGCCCCCAGTATCACCCTATACGCACTATCGGGCCCTGTCGGCCCAAAACAAAGATCCCGCCGAAGCGGGATCTTTGTTTCCATGACCATCAGCGTTCCAGTATCTGGCGCAGCCGCTCCTGTGCCACCCCGACCAGCAGGTCCGGCTGGAATTTGGAGATGAAGCGGTCACACCCCACCTTCTTGACCATGGCCTCGTTGAAATTGCCGCTCAGGGAGGTATTGAGCGTGATGAAGAGATCCGACATGCGGGCATCGCTGCGGATCTCGTGGGTCAGGCGATAGCCATCCATCTCCGGCATCTCGGCATCCGTGATCATCAGCAAGATTTCGTCAGTCACCTTCTTGCCCGCATCGCACCAGCCCTTGAGCAGATTGAGCGCCTCCAGGCCATCCTGGCATTCGATTACCTCAAGGCCCAGCTGGGCCAAGGTTTCACGCACCAGATTGCGGGCCGTGCTGGAGTCATCGACGATGAGCACCTTGCGACCATTCATCTGCGGCAATATGGCCAGGTCCAGCACCTCTTCCGAGATTCGGATGTCGTAGGTGATGATCTCGGCCAGCACCTTCTCCACGTCGATGATCTCGACGATCTGGTCGACGCCATCTTCGGGAACCCGGGTAATGGCCGTCAGATAGTTCGCCCGCCCGGCGGAGCGCGGGGGGGGCAAAATATCCTTCCAAGTCATGTTGACGATGTGGGCTACCTGCCCCACCAGAAAGCCCTGAATGGTGCGGTTGTATTCGGTGATAATGAGGTTGGACTCGCTATCGATGGGCATGGCGCGCATGCCAATGGCGCTGCGCAGGTTGATCACGGGGATAGAGGTGCCACGGATGTTGGCCACCCCGCTGATGTTGTGGTGCGCCCCCGGCATTTTGTTGAGATGGGGCAGCTTGACCACTTCCCTCACCTTGAAGACGTTGATAGCAAACAGTTGTCGGGATCCCAAACGGAACATCAACAACTCCAGACGGTTCTCCCCTACCAGCTGGGTACGTTGATCCACTGAATCCAATATGCTCGCCATATAAAGCCCTTACGTCCGTTGCCCGAGTCTCGCCATAGTATAGAAGGGTCAGAATCCCAACACGACCCGTATTCTTATCCTATGTCGGCCAGATGATGACGGAACTTGATGAAAAAAATCGAGAATCGGCTCAAAGCCGGTCTCTCCCCACACTTGTCAGCAGCCAAATGGCTGACCCGCAGCCCTTTCGGCCCCGGGTGTGGGCCAGACGTTTACGATGCGCAGCCAAATCCCCTGCCATCACCGCCAGTGGATGCACCTTCCGTTGGCCAGACATAAAAAAAGCGGCAGATTGCTCTGCCGCTTTTGACTGACTTCAAACCGGATTACTTGTCGATATCCAGCATGTTGTTGCTCAGCATGTAGTCGATCACCTGGGAAGAGGTGGACGCCGCGCTGCCGGTAAGGCTGTCGAACGTGTGGTTCATCAGCACTATCTCCTGAGTCACTGACGCCGTACTGCTCTCCTTGACCTGCAAGTGAACCCCTTCGCTGTCCTGGAACACAGAGAGCAAGCCCTTCAGATCGTTCTGGTTGTGAGAACCATCGTGATCCAGCAGGTCGCTCAGATCCAGCTTGTCACCTTCCAAACGGTTGGTGGTGCCTGACCCCTGGTTGAAGTCCATGATGTAATCCTTGGTCAGGGAGCCGGATACCGTATCTCCCTTGTTCCATACAAAGGTATCTGCACCTTCATCACCACGCAAAACATCATTGCCAAGACCACCAATCAGGATGTCATTGCCCAAGCCACCACGCAGGGCATCGTTATGACTGCCGCCATCAATATAGTCATCACCGGTATGACCAAACAGAATGTCGGAGCCTGACTGCCCATAGATCTTGTCATTGCCGCTGCCACTATTGACCACATCAGCTCGGTGACTGCTGACATCAACACTCAACAACAGACCATCACCATTCAGCATGGCCCCACTGCCGGAGAGACTGCCGGTCATGATGTGGTGGGCCTTGAGCTGATCCACGGTCAATTGCAGAGAGTCATCAGTACCGAACCCATCAGCCGCGGTCTTGCCAGCGTAGATGACATCATTTCCGCTGCCCGTTTCCACATGGTCATTACCAGCACCACTGCTGATGACCTGATCAGCACTCCCCTTGTTGTAGCAGGTGCCGGTATGAACATGAGCCGTACCGCCACTGCTGGTGATGATTTCACCAAGCAAGTTGCCACCGAAGAAGACATCGAGGCGATCAGCGTTAGCCGCGTTTTCACCATTGCGCACCAGGATCGAGTCATTAAGGTCGGTACCATCCACAGTCAGTAGCAGATGGACAGGCACCCCGTTGCTGTCAACCGGGTTGACGCTGATAGTCAAAGTGCTGTTCATGGTATCGCCGTCACCATCACGCGCGCTGTAACTGAACACCTCGCGCGCATTGGCAGGGATCTGACTGCCATTCTTGGTGACCTGATAGGTGTAGGCACCGTTTGCCAGAATGGTAAGCACCCCGTAGAGACCAACCACCTGGGTACCAGCACCATTGGTGTAGGTGGTCGAGCTGCTGCCAACCCCGTAACCAATCACACTCAAGCTACCGTCTGCACCGGCATGATCATTGAACAACACGTTGCCAGTGGTCTGCGGCAGCTGGTAACCCGCCCCCTCAACCAACTTGACGATCAGATCGAAGCTATTGGTTGCATTTTCTTTGGTGTAGATAGTCTTAACCACATTGCCATTTGTATCGCGGAAACCTAGCACCTCAAGAGTGTAAGCCTTGCCTTCAAAGTTGAATGTGGCGGTTGTGTTGCCGATAGAGATGATGTCATCACCATTTCCCCATATATCGTTGGGGGTCTCGTTATGATTGAAATTCACAACGAGTTTTATCGGCGTTACTCGACCCAGCGCATCTGTAACAGAGAAGGTAACCTCCATTTTTGCAGCACTGATGGCATCGTCATAAATCGGGTTGTTATAGTGGGTGAATGTTCCCAGCTTGATCTCTTCATTAATCGGAATTGCACCGTTCAATGCGGCATCATTGTCCATGAAACCGTAGCCAGAGGGATTGTTGCGGCCTCCCCAGCGAATTTGATCCAACCCGGAGTCATTGTCATTAGAGTCTCCCCTAGTCACCGAGGAGCCACCTCTCCAATCAGTCCAGTTTGCCTCGATACCGCTGACATCAAACGAATCAACCAGAACACTCACTCGGGCATCATCGACCACTGCAACCGGCACATCATCGCGCACAGCCAAGTCAAACGAACCGGTGGCAGTCTCAGCTCCAGATTTGCTTACCTCATAGTTGACGGTACAGCGCAGTTCATCCTGACTGGTCAACGCTGTGCTCTGACCATCCACTGTGTGGCTAAGCGGCTTGAGCAGAGTAAAGGTGTAGCTCGGTGGATTGGCACTGTTATCCACCGTCACAGTAAACGCCACATTGGCAGGGTTGTTGCCAAAGTACCCTTTGAGCCCGGCGCCATCCTGAACAACATTGACCGGCTGGCCATCAATACCTGCAATCCCGCTCAAGCCCGTGATGCTCACCAGCTTGAGCTGTACCCCTGAAACGTTATTACCACTGCCGTCCGTCACTCCCAACGATTGAGTCACAGAGAGCGGGCCGTCAGTAGGCACACCAACAGGTTCAGGCAAGTGTGCATTTCCACCTGACAAACCATCTTCATCGACCAAACCGTTGCTCAGACGCAAAGACAGGTCATTGTCCGTAATGGTTCCGGCACCGGTCGCACCACCTACTGTCAGAGTCAAGGTTTCAGTCTGTTCTACCAGCTTGTCATTCACTGTCGGCACTGACACGGTAAAGCTCGTCACACCGGCTGGTACTGAGATTTTTCCTATGCTGCTGTTATAGGTTACACCGTGACTGAACTGCAGAGTTCCCCAGTCAGAGTTAGAGGCAGCATGAGTACCACTGCCCGCGATTGAGAGGCTGTACTCAGTCGCTACATTAGTCGCACCACTCAAGGTCACAACATGCTGCAAGGTAGCCCCTTCAACCACAGTGGCACTCGATACGCCGGTTACATCAGGGCGCGCCAGCGGGTTGACAGCAAAGCTGCCTTGCGAGCCGTCACCGTCCCGATCATAGGCCTTGAAGGTGAAGTCGATGTCGCCATCACCAACCGGGCGCTGCATCTCTGCATACTGGAAGAATTCCCACTTGCCGGTAGCAGGGGTAAATTCCAGACGGAACACCAGGGTGCCATCGCTGGCTTCGCCATACAGGGTATTGGGTAAGCCCGGTTTGCTGGAAATGGAAATCTCTTTACCAGTAGCTGTCATCAAACCCACTTCATTGGAGCCCAAAAGCCCTATATGTCCCTTGCCATCAGCCCCCCATTGCGGTGCCGCGGTCCCCGAGCCATAGGCAATTGCCTGTGGAGTAGAGGAGCCAAGGAACTCGATAGACTTGACGGTAAAGTCGCTGTTGTCCTTGACGTTGAAAGAATTGCCGTTATCGGTTGCTTTGATCACCATGGTGTCAAAACCACCTTGCTGAACCTGAAAGTTCTGGTTGTACTCTCCCCCCGCCGCATCCGACCTAAAGGGAAGTGTTGAGATCAGAACTCCGTCACGGTAGAACTCGACCACGCCGCTCTCCAGCTCACCACCGAACATCTTGCTGAACTCGATCTTGGCACCGTAAGCCACAGTGCCAGCATCCAGCTTGATCACAAGCTCTTCAGATACCCCTGAGCCATCGGCCAGTTTGCGGAAATCGACCTCGTTCTCAATGTTGTGGTAAGGGGCTGTCGAACTCTTGACACCAATCCCCTCACCAGATCCATTAACCTGCGCACCAGTCAGAGCCGTAGATGTTGAAGAGGAGAACCCTTTGGCAGTAATAGTGAACTTGCCACCATCAATGCTGGTGCTATTCCCGCTATAGCCGGTCAGGCTGAACTTGCCGGTCAACACATCCGGGATACTGGTTTTCACCAGAGCAACCGCAGCAGCATCGCCAGCGATCGGGGAGTCGTCTTCTACAGTGATGAGCAGTGAACCGACGGTTGTGGTCTGACCATCCGAAACAGAGACACCAATCTTGATGTCTTTTACATCCTCATTATCAGGATTCTGATGGTCAACCGGGGCCTTGAGGGTCACATCATAGCTCCAGTCACCCTTGGTGCTACCGGTAGGGGCAGTCAACTTCACATCGATGACCGCTTTGTAGTCCGCACCACCCAAGGTACCTGTGTACCCTGTCAACACCTTGGCTGAAGGATCCCAGCTCCACTTCACATCCACTCCGCCAGACTTGAGCCCAGATGGGCCAAAGAGGCTGACCGTCACGCTACTACTGTCAACATCCCCCACAGTAATAGTGCCGCTAGCAGCCTTCGCATTGGTGGTATCCGAATTGCCTACATCATCTTGCAATCCGTTTGCCAATCCCTCTTCAGACACGACTGCCGGTTTATTGATCACCACAGAAGGGGGAGCATCGTTGTCGGTGATGGTGGCGGTGCCGGTCACGCTCGGCGTGCCGCTGGTGCCCGCCGTCAGGGTGTACTGTTCATTGCCTTCGTAGGTGGTGTCGTCGAGGGTCTCGACATTGACCGCAAAGCCGGTGGTGCCCGCTGGCACGCTGACGCTGAAGCTGCCATCGGCGGCCACGGCCACGCTCTGGCTCACCCCACCAATCACTACCGTCACCGTGGTGCCGGTGAAGTCGACGCCTTTCTCGGCCGTGCCGCCCGCCAGGGTCAGGTTGACGGTGGTGGCCGTGGTACTGGCATTGGACAGGCTCACGCTGAAGGTGTTGGCACTGCCCTCCGCCACGCTGTCGCCTACCACGCGGCTCACCTTCGGCAGATCGGCCGCATCGGTAATAACCGTAATCACTTTTGCGGCTGACAAATCCAGCAGCTCAAAGTCCAACCCCCCTTCCGGCATTTGAATTCCGGTTACAAAGACCTCAAAGCTTTCTTCCCCTTCATATACAGAATCGGTCAGTGTCGAGATAGTAAAGGTGGCTGTTTTACCATCAGGTCCGATCACCGCTTGTGCTGTTTCCACGATGTCGTCACCGCTAGCGCTGATATAGCGATATGCCAAAGTAACAATACTTCCCTCCGGAGCCTCGTTGCTCAAGGTAACCGTATAAATGGCACTATCTGCCCCCTCGACAACCGAGCTTGGTCCCAGCAGGGTCACGGTGGTCACGTCGCTGTCATCCACCACGGTATTGCTGATGGTACCGGTGGTGGCCACCGCTTCGTAGTTGCCGCCACTGGTGCTGCCGATGGTGACGCTCAGGTCCTGCTCACCCTGCTGGTAGGCATCATCGCCGCGCACCGGAACCGGCTCGCTGTTGGCGCTGCTGGCCCCGACCGGAATGGTGATCACCACCCCGTTGGAGAGGGTCACGCTCAGCGGGCTGCCGGTCACCGGGTTGTTGACGCTGGCGGTGTAGACGATGCTGCCGCCCTCGACCACGTCCTGACCGGCGGTCGCCGAGCTCAGGGTCACGGTGGTGGTGTCAATGGTGTCATTAATCTGGGTGGTCGTTGAGGTGCCGGTGATTATCTGGTTGACCCCCCCCCCCTGAGTACCAGTGATCGAAACGATGAGCGTTGACGGGTCGACATAAGGGCTATCTGCCGGAGCCGCAACAGTGACTGAACCGGAACTCTGACCAACGGGTATGGTGATCACTGCGCCATTGGACAGCTGAATCACCAAGTCAGAACCAAAAACAGGCTCATTCAGTGTCGCAGTAAAGATGATAAATCCACCTTCACTCACCTGCGCATCAGCACTCAAGACAAGGTTGACGGATGTAAATAGAGGTTCATCTTCACCAACGGCATCACGCGGCGGCTCGCCATTGGCGTTGTAGGTGGTATCGAAGGTGGCTTCAGCTATGGTGGCATCGCCGGTACGATCTATGGTGACGAAGCCACCGTTGCCGCTGGCACCGGCCACACCACCTATGTTGCCACCGCCTGCGGCAGGAGCACCGCCGGCTGCAGCCGCTTCAAACGCCTGGGTCGGGTCGGCCCCGCCCAAAATGGCTTGTTGCAAAGCCGATATCTCATCAGGAGTGCCAGCGGCCACGTCCTGGTTCTGGGCCAGCAAAGGTGCCTGAGACGTTTCATCCTCAGCCTGCTGCTCGTTGGTCGGGCTCAGGGTGAAAGTCTGGTTGCCGCCGTTGAAACTGGCGCCCTCAGGAGTGATCAGCACCGCATCCCTGGGCAGGATATCGCCTTCGGCAAGCTGCTTCTGGCTGCCATCTGCGGCGACCAGGTAAATGTTGCCTTTCAACTGGGTAACAACGACGTCCTGTTCCAATGCGATTTTATGGCTGCTCATGTTCTCTCCTGAATCTCTATTGGCATGCAATATTCCACCGTCTAATGTGCCCGTGAATGACGCCAGAAACCAGTTAGAAAATTCGAATGGATAGACTGATTTGAGGCTAAACCGGCCGGTTAAACAGAAGGGTCAATGACGGAGGAGGTAAAAATAAAATCAAGATGATCAATGTGTTGCATTTTGATGACGGGAGCACATCACTGTGCTCCCGTCCGGGTCATGGTCAGACACCCGCCCACAGCAGGATGGCGAGCAACTGGGGGGAAATGATCCGCAGAAACATCACCAGGGGATAGACGGTGGCGTATGACAGGGCACTGGCACCACTGGTAGGGTGCATACCGTTGGCAAATGCCAGGGCGGGGGGATCCGTCATGGAACCCGCCAGCAAGCCGCACAGGGTGAGGTAGTTCATCTTGCCATACAGACGGGCCAGCACCCCGACCACCAGCAGCGGGATCAGGGTGATCGCCATACCGTACATCATCCAGGCCGGACCATCACCGTTGATCAAGGTGTCGACAAAGCCGGCACCGGACTTGAAGCCCACCACCGCCAGAAACAGCACTATGCCAATCTCCCGCAGCGCCAGGTTGGCACTCGGCGGCATAAACCAGTAGAGCTTGCCGATGCTGCCAATCCGCGACAGGATCAGCGCCACCACCAGCGGACCGCCCGCCAGACCCAGCTTGAGCGCCGCAGGGAACCCGGGCAGATAGAAGGGGATGGAGCCAAGCAGCACGCCAAGGCCGATGCCGATGAACACCGGCAGCATCTGCACCTGCTGCAGCTTCTGCTGCACGTTGCCCACCACATTGGTTACCGCCTCTATGGCGTCGAGTCGACCCACCAGGTTGAGGATGTCACCAAACTGCAGGCTGGTCTGACTGGTCGGCACCAGCTCGATACCGGCCCGGTTGAGGCGCGAGATGACAACGTCGTATTTCTGCTTGATGTCGAGATCGCGGATCTTCTTGCCAAGTACCTGCTCGTTGGTGACCACCACCCGCTCTACCCGCAGATCGGTGCCGCGAGTCGAGAGCGAGGTCTCCACCTCTTCCCCAAGCACCAGCAGTACCTTGTGCAGCGCATGCCGCTCACCCACCAGGTGCAGCAAATCACCGAGCTCGATGCGCGAATCCGACCGCGGCACCATCAGTTCCTCACCCCGTTTGAGGCGGGAGCAGATCACATCCGACTCGTCGAGACTCGGGATCTCGCAGAGCATCAGGCCATGCATATTGGGGTTGCGCACCGCAATATTGATGGTCTGCAGACTCTCCTTGGTCTTGCCTGCATGTTGCTCGAAATGGTCGGCTTCTTCGTCGATTTTGATGCGAAAAAACAGACGAACCAGCCACATGGTCAGCAGGATGCCACAGATGCCGAACGGATAGGCAACGGCATAGCCCATGCCCATCAAGCCGGTCGCGCCGGGGTCGGCCCCCAGCTCGGCCAGGATCTGCTGACCCGCACCGAGGGAGGGCGTATTGGTCACGGCGCCGGAGAAGACCCCGAGGATCACCGGCAAGGGTACATCGAACAGTTGATGCAGCCCTGCCGCGACCACACAACCAAGGATCACCAGCAAGGCGGCGAATCCGTTCAACTTGAGGCCGGAGCTGCGCAGGGAGGAGAAGAAGCCGGGACCGACCTGGATGCCGATGGTGTAGACAAACAGGATGAGACCGAACTCCTGAATGAAGTGCAGGGTTTGCTCATCGAGCGCCAGGTCCGACACTCCCGCGAAGTGGCCCACTATGATGCCACCGAACAGCACACCTCCTATTCCCAAGCCAACGCCATAGACCCGCCAGTTTCCCAGCCAGAGCCCCAGCACCGCCACCAGCGACAACATGCTGATGGAAAGCGCGATATCACTCATCGTGTGCATCCTTTGCGAATTGAACTTTCCCTAGCTTGTCAGCAAACGCTGACGCCAACTGTGTGATACCGCACGATTTTATCCTTCTTCGCGGCAAAAATACCAATTAAGGGCTAGTCAAGCGATGTAACCATAAATGGCCATAAAGTGACAAACACTGCCACCCAGCACGAACAGATGCCAGATGGCGTGGTTGTAAGGAATCCGCTTGGCCACGTAGAAGATGACCCCCAGGCTGTAGATGAGACCACCGAGCCCGAGCAGCAACAAGCCCTCGCCCTCCAGATGGAGGTAAAGCTGATAGATGACTACCAGCGACAACCAGCCCAGCATCAGATAGGTAAACAGCGACAATTTTTCGAATCGGTGGATGAAGAACAGCTTGAACACCACCCCCGCCAGTGCCAGCCCCCAGATCACCACCATCAGCCCCTGGGCCAGCGGGGTATCGAGCGCCACCAGCAGGAAAGGGGTATAAGTGCCAGCGATCAACAGATAAATGGCACAGTGATCAAACACCTTGCACCAACGTCTGGCACTTCCCTCCGCCATGCTGTGATAGAGGGTCGAGGCAAGATAGAGCAGCACCAGGCTGCCGCCATAGAGGCTATAGCTGATAAGCGCCTGGGTGCCCTGCCCCCAACCCTTGTTCAACAGCAGGATCAAGCCCAGGATCCCGAACACCAGCCCCAAGCCGTGGCTGAGGCGATTGGCCAACTCCTCGCGGGGAGAATAATCCGTCACACTGCTCATAACATACTCCTGCCCAAACTGGGCTCACTCTAGCCGCCGCCATTTCAGAGTACAAGTGTTAGCTTAAATGGAGCATCATCTGATTGGGCCCATCCCCATGATACGCTCATGGCTGTCACCCGTTTACCTTTGGTGTATGCTCTGCGGCCGATGCCCACGTCGCTGTCGCTGCCACGGTTGCTCACCTCCCGGTGACACCCTGGCAACCTGGTCTGGAGAACCTGATGAAGTTGACTGAACTGTTTGCACTACCGGATCCGGCCTTCGGTCAGGCCATGACGGCCCTGCTGGAGACCTTCCATCACTCGGATGACAGTCAGGCCCCCTACCAGCACGACCACTTCACCCACCAGCTCGATCAATCCCGGATGCCCACTGTCGGCATCTCGATGGATGACTATCTGGCGCGACTGGCAACCCTGGTGCCAGGGGCCTCCCATCTGACCTCCCCACGCTACATGGGGCACATGACGGCGCCACTGCCCGCCTTCACCGCCGAGTTGTCACGCCTGCTGGTGATGCTCAACCAGAATCCGATGAAAATGGAGTCCTCCCGCCTGCTCAGCTTTCTGGAGCGGGAGGTGCTGGCCAAATTGCACCGTCTCATCTATCGCGCCGATGATGCTTTTTATGGCGAGCAGATGCATGCCAAGGATGCCGCCCTCGGCGTCATGACCAGCGGCGGTACCATCGCCAACGTCACCGCCCTCTGGCTGGCTCGCAACCGCGCCTGCGGTGACAACCTGTTCGCCCTCTACGAGCAGGGCTATCGGGGCGCAGTGATACTGGGATCCCGGCTGATGCATTACTCCTTCGACAAGGGGATGGATCTGCTGGGGCTGGGTGCACACAGCGTCTGGCGGCTCGCTACCGACGACCAGAACCGGCTCGACATGGCCGAACTGGAGCAGGCACTCATCCAGTGCAAGAAGCAGAAGTTAAAAGTGCTGGCACTGGTCGGGGTAGCCGGCAGTACCGATTTTGGCTCCATCGATCCCCTGCCCGAGCTGGCGGCCATTGCGGCGCGCGAGCAGATCCACTTCCACGTGGATGCCGCCTGGGGCGGCCCGACCCTGTTCTCCCCCCGCTATCAGGGGCTGCTTGCAGGAATTGAACTGGCCGATACCGTGACCCTGGATGGTCACAAGCAACTGCTGGTACCGCTCGGTACCGGCATGCTGCTCTGCCGCCAGCCAGACCTCATGATGACGGTCAAGCGAGAAGCACCCTACGCCATCCGTGCCAGCTCCTTTGATCAGGGCCGCTTTACCCTGGAAGGCACCCGTCCCGCCAATGCCCTCTATCTGGACGCGGTCTTCCAGCTGTTTGGCCAGCAGGGTTACGCCCGGCTTATCGAAGCCAACTACGACAGAGCCAGATTGATGGCGGATCTCATCAACAAGGATCCCGCCTTCGAGCTAATGTCGGCCCCTGTGATGAACCTGCTCTCCTACCGCTGCATTCCGCCCCATCTACAGGGCAAAGCGCTCGATGAGGCGGCCAACGACCAGATCAACCAGTTCAACGTCGCCCTGCAAAAAGCCCAGCGGGCCGAGGGGCATAGCTTTGTCTCCCGCACCCAGCGAGCCGTAGGGCGCTATGGTGTCCAGCCGCTCACCCTGCTGCGCGCCGTGCTGCTCAACCCGCTGATTGAGGAGCGCCATATTCGCGAGCTGCTGGCGGATCAACAACGCCTCGGCGCCAACATTGCCCGGCAGTTATTCGGCCAGGCAAGCGGCAGGGAACTGGACGCCAAATGAGCGGTCTTATTCATTTGCCGTTGTCTACCTTGCAGGTAGACTGGACAAAATTTTGAGGTCTATTTTTGAGGGCTATGAGCCAGACATGAAGCAATTTATTGAATTTATTCCACTTATCGTTTTCTTCGCGGTCTACAAGTTCTACGACATCTACACGGCTACCGGCGCCCTTGTCGTCGTGACCGGTCTGCAACTCATCTATAGCTGGGTGCGTTACCGCAAAGTCGAGAAGATGCAGCTCTTTACCTTCCTCTTGGTCGGCTTCTTCGGCGGTCTCACCGTCTTCTTCCATGACGACGCCTTCATCAAGTGGAAAGTCACCGTCATCAACATCTTGTTCGCGCTGGGCCTGCTCATCAGCCGCTACGGCTTTGGCAAGAACCTCATCAAGCAGATGCTGGCCAAGGAGCTGCAAGCCCCCGATGCCATCTGGGATAGAGTCAATCTCGCCTGGGTTGGCTTCTTTACCGTCTGCGGCCTGCTCAACCTCTATGTGGCCTTCAACTTGCCGCAAGAGATGTGGGTCAATTTCAAAGTGTTCGGCTTGCTCGGCATGACGCTGGTGTTTACGCTGCTGAGCGGTGTCTACCTTTACCGCCACCTGCCGGCCGAGCAGAAAGGCGAACTGAAAAAATAATCGCCATCAAGAAGAAGGATTGTCTCATGTGGTATCTCATCTACTCCGAGGATGTTCCCAACAGCCTGCCCCTGCGCAAACAGGTCCGTCCTGCCCACCTGGCCCGCCTGCAGGCGCTGCAGGATGAGGGACGACTGCTGACTGCAGGTCCCAACCCGACCATAGATGCCGACGATCCGGCCGATGCGGGTTTCTCCGGCAGTACCGTCATCGCTGAATTTGCCAGCCAGGCCGATGCAAAGGCCTGGGCAGATGACGATCCCTATGTGGCAGCCGGTGTCTACGCCAAGGTCACCATCAAGCCCTACAAAAAGGTGTTTTGAGCTCAGGTGGTGGGCGAAAATGCAAAAGGCCGGACACTGTCCGGCCTTTTCACATTTGTGCTGCCCTTGCTTAAAGGTCGCTCAGGCCCGCGCAACAAACCAGGGGTTGAGAATATCGGGCTTGTTGTAGGCAAGGGGTGACCCATCGAGCTGGGTCACGCTGCCCCCTGCCCCTTCCAGCACGGCCTGCGCCGCTGCCGTATCCCACTCGCAAGTAGGTGCGAGGCGTGGATAGAGCTCGGCCCCCCCTTCGGCAATGATGCAGAACTTGAGAGAGCTGCCCATGGAAACCAGCTCAATCTCGCCCCGCTCTATGTCACCAAAGCGCGCCAGATAATCGAGGGTCTCCCGGGACAGGTGGTTACGACTGCCCACCACCCGCCATGGCGCCCCGTCCTGATGAGGCAAGGTCTGGATGGCTTCACGCTTGCCATCGGCCACACGCCAGGTACCCATCCCCTTGCCGCCATACCAGAGCCGGTCCAGCACGGGGGCATAGACCAGACCCCACAGCGGCTTGCCATCCTCAATCAGCGCGATATTGACGGTGAACTCGCCGTTGCGGGAGACAAACTCCTTGGTGCCGTCGAGCGGATCCACCAGCCAGTAACGGGACCAGCCATGGCGCAACCCCATCACCTCTGGGGCGGACTCCTCCGAAAGCACAGGAATATCGGGGGTGAGCCCTGTCAACGCCTGCACTATCACCTCATGAGCACCCTTGTCGGCGGCGGTCAGCGGGCTCTCGTCCCCCTTGTACTCCACCGTAAAGGGCTGGCTGTAGATGGCCATAATGATGTCACCGGCAGCGCGGGCGATGGGCTCCAGCTCGGAAATTGCAGGGAAAAACATAGAAAAGACATCCTGGTCAAATGGTTAGCACAGTGTACCCATTTTGGGCAAAAGAGGCTTATAGCCGTTTGCTCTGACTTATAAAGTGTCATAAATGACAGACAAAAAGTGGCGCGACTCGGCTAATTCTCAATAGTGATTCCACACAACACAAGGACGTGAAGCCATGAACTACAAGACCCTGACCGCCACCCTGCTGCTGAGCTGCCTGCCCCTGTTGAGCCAGCCTTTGCTGGCCGCCGACAAGCCGGCTGCCAAGCCAGCGACCACGGTCACCACCGCCAAGGAGAGTGGCAAGGTGAACCTGAATACGGCCAGTATCAATGAGTTAACTGCTCTCAAAGGGATCGGAGAGAAGAAGGCGCAGGCCATCGTCGATTTTCGTGAGAAACAGGGCAAGTTCACCACGGTTGAACAACTGGCGGATGTCAGCGGCATAGGGCCGGCAACTCTGGAAGCAAATCGGGACATGATCATCGTCAAATAGCCGGTTTGGACCTCTTCCATCATGAGGGCAGCCTGTGGCTGCCCTATTTTTCTTCGGGTATCATGGGGCCACTTTGTATCTCTGGACTCTCTCCATGAAAAAGACACAGCTCGTTGTACGCAAGGCCGTTCTTCCTGTCGCCGGTTTGGGCACCCGCATGCTGCCTGCCACCAAGGCCATCCCGAAAGAGATGCTGCCCGTGGTCGACAAACCGCTGATCCAGTATGTGGTGCGTGAAGCCATCGCTGCCGGCATCAAGGAGATCATCCTGGTGACCCACTCGAGCAAGAACTCCATCGAGAACCACTTCGACAAGAGCTTCGAACTGGAAGCCACCCTGGAGAAGCGGGTCAAGCGGCAGCTGCTGGAGGAGGTGCAACACATCTGCCCCAAAGATGTCACCATCATGCATGTGCGCCAAGGCGAGGCCAAGGGTCTGGGTCATGCCATCTTGTGTGCCCGTCCGCTGATCGGCGACAACCCCTTCGCCGTGCTGCTGCCGGACGTGCTGATCGATGACATGGCCAGCAACCTCAAGCGCGATAACCTGGCTGAAATGGTACACATGTTCGAAGGGGATCAGATCAGCCAGATCATGGTGGAGGCGGTTCCAGAGAGTGAAGTGGACAAGTACGGCATCGCCGATATCAAGGGGGAAGATCTGACCGAGGGCATGTCCCTGCCGATGCAGGCCATCGTCGAGAAGCCGCCCCGTGACGAAGCGCCTTCCAATCTGGCCGTGGTCGGTCGCTACGTGCTGTCAGCCAACATCTGGCCACTGCTGGAGCGCACCCCCGTCGGTGCAGGTGACGAGATCCAGCTGACCGATGCCATCGCCATGCTGATGGAACATGAGCAGGTCAACGCCTACTTCATGAAAGGACGCAGCCACGACTGCGGCAGCAAGATGGGTTTCATGAAAGCCAACGTGGAATACGCGGTACGCCATCCGGAACTGAACGGTGAATTCACCGCCTGGCTGAAGCAGTTTGTCAAACAGTTGTAAACGCTGAATATTTAACCTATCTACAGAATAAATAACTGGGCATCGTTCGATGCCCTTTTTCATTTTATAAACAATTATTCAACCATTGATAGATAAAATATCGCTAAATCATAATATTGTAATTTAATCACGCTTGTTCTATAAGGATTAAGGCTTGTTCCTAGCCCTTGCATAAAACTCCTAAAAAAATATAAGACACAGGTGGAAGTTCCAATGAATAATCCGTCCAAAGGGACCTTTTTAGGTCACCCTAAAGGGCTTTTTTTGCTCTTTAGTACCGAACTGTGGGAGAGATTCTCCTATTACGGCATGCGGGCCGTACTCGTGCTCTATCTGACAGACATGACTGCCAACGGCGGTATGGGCTGGACTCAGGCCGATGCCCTCAAGCTCTACGGCATCTATACCGGTCTGGTTTATATCACTCCCATCATAGGTGGCTGGCTGGCAGATACTTTCCTCGGCCAACGCCGCGCCATCCTGATCGGCGCCATCTTCATGGCAGCGGGTCAGTTCACTCTGGCCCTGCCGCATGCCATGTTCCCGGATATGGTCAACAGCGTCTTTTACGCGGGTCTCGGCTTGCTGATCCTGGGTAACGGTCTGTTCAAGCCGAACATATCCACCATGGTGGGTGACCTTTACAAGGAAGGTGACCACCGTCGTGACGGTGCCTTTACCATCTTCTACATGGGCATCAACCTGGGTTCCCTGCTGGCTGGCGTGATTTGTGGCGCCGCTGCCACTGCCTATGGCTGGCAAGCTGCCTTCGTCAGCGCCGGTATCGGCATGCTGCTCTCTCTGGTAGTGCAGGCCACCATGGCGCAACGCTTCCTCGGGGACATAGGTCGTGTGCCGGCCGCCCAGCGCGCAGCCCAGCAACGCTCCAAAGAGCAGAAGGCGCCGCTGACCAAGCAGGAAGTGGATCGCATCAAGGTGATCCTGGTGCTGGGTCTGTTCACCATCATCTTCTGGGCAGGCTTCGAGCAGGCCGGTGGTCTGATGAACCTGTACGCACAGGAATACACCAACCGCATGATCGGCAGCTTCGAAGTGCCGACCGCCTGGTTCCAGTCCTTGAACCCCTTCTTCATCATCACGCTGGCTCCCATAGTCGCAGCCATCTGGATCAAGCTCGGCAACAAAGAGCCGAACTCACCGGTGAAGTTCGCCATGGGTCTGCTGTTCCTGGCCGTGGGCTTCCTGTTCATGATCGGTGCCGTGCTGGAGCAGGGTGGCGATCAGAGCGTCAAGACTTCCATGTTCTGGCTGGTCGGGGCCTACCTGTTCCACACCCTGGGTGAGCTCTGCCTCTCCCCTATCGGTCTCTCCATGGTGACCAAGCTGGCTCCACTGCGCCTAGCCTCCCTGATGATGGGTGCCTGGTTCGGCTTCGTTGCCCTGGCCAACTATATCGCCGGCTTCGTTGGCTCCTTCGTCGGTGAATCCGGTCCCATCGCCATCTTCGGCGGCATTGCCATCGCTGCCGTGATCAGTGCCCTGATCCTGCTGACCATGGCCAACCGTCTGGTCTACTGGATGCACGGCGCCGAAGGTCCGGCCAAAGAGCCAGAAGAGCACGACAAGAAACTGCAGTCCGCCACCGTCTAACCGGTCAGGATTGTAAAAGACAAACGGGGCGCCCAGTGGGCGCCCCGTTTGTCTATGTCTGCCACAAACCAGCCATCAGTGATGGCGTACCTGCATATGGAGAGCACTGCCGCTATCGTTGTGAAACTGCAGGTCAAAGGGTTCGTGCCAGCTGCGCTTGTGCAATGGGTAGTGGCTGCTGCGCATCAGACCGAGCGGCAAACCGCCAGATCGCATCAGCCAGTGTGGTGAGGTCAACCCGGCATTGGCAAATACCAGCCCGTCCTCCTGATCAAACAGCAGAGCCGCCATGGCAAAGGAGTGGCGCAGACCGGATTCGATAAGTTGCAGATTGAGGTAGTCGAGCAGCCGGTGCGGCTGGGTCAGCAGCAGGCTCTCCTTGTGCTGGAACTGGCGATAGGGGGCATTCATCAGGGAGCGCACCAGGGCGCCGCAAAAAGCCGCATCCACCCCGAGGATCGGCAGCTCCATCACCAGTACCAGCAGCTTGTCATCCACCTTGAAAGTATCCGGGATAAACAGGTTGCCCATCCCCTTGAAGGTGACTTGCCAGGGACCCCACTCCTGCAGTGATGGCGGCCTCAGCCAGGCGAGCAAGCGGGTGGCGGCTTTGTCGTGATCACGAAAGAAGTCGATGTGATCCATCAGTTCCAGCTGCTGCCCATGACCATAGTTGGCCGTCAAACACTGCTCTATGCTGTGGCGCACCAGACCGTAGTCAGACACCGGCTTGATGAGATAATCACGGGCACCGGCGCGCAGCGCACGCTCGACCGCCTCCATCTTGCTCTGGGCCGAGATGACGATGACGGGAATATGGGGATAGCGGGCAGAGAGGCAGGCGATGACCTCATGCCCATCCATGTTGGGCATGTTCAGATCGCACAGCACCACATCGGGGTGATAAATCGCGGCGGCAGAGAGGCCTTCAATCCCGTCTTCGGCCTGAAATACGCACGCCCCGTCATGCTCGAGATAAGTTACCAGAGAGTGGCGAAAAACGGCTTCATCCTCCACCACCAAGATCCGTAATCCGGCTTTTGACATCTTGACAAAGCTCTTATTAGTCAACTGGTTATTTAAAGAATAAGCCTAGACCAAATCGACAGAGACGTGTGCACCAAGACGTCAATTTATGACAATCATTCCCATTTCTTATAGAGCGTCTCCGCATCCAGTTGTTTGATAAACGATTGGTAGTCAATTCCGGCAGCCAACACGAATTCGGTCAGCAGGCAGCGGCACACCCGCAGCAGCTCGGCGCCCTGCCAGGGTTTCTCAAGGTAGTGATCGATGCGGGCCAGATTGACGGCCGCTATGGTGTCCTTGTGGGTCGCCTGTCCGGTCAGCAGGATCTTGCGAGTATGAGGAAAGCGCCCGTCCAGCCCGATCCGGGTCAGCAGCTCCACTCCGCTCAGGCCCGGCATCACATGATCCGACACCACCAGCGCAATCTGCTCCCCGGCGGCATCCAGCTCCTCCATCAGGGTCAGACACTCCTGTGCCGATTCGCACTCTTCCACCCTGAGCCAGCTGGCCAACGGCGCCAGATCGCGGCTGATGGCGTTGAGCACCTCCCGCTGATCATCCACACATATCAGATTCATCTTGTCCATATTCCCTCGGTAATCTCACCTTGAATGCCGTCAGGCCAGGTTCGCTGACAAGCGAAATTTCGCCGCCATAGCTGGTCACTACCCGTTCGGCAATGGCCAGCCCCAGCCCCAATCCGAACGAAAGCCCGCCGCGTTTGGTGGTGACGTTGGGCTTGAAGATGCGGGGTTGCAACTCGGGCGGTATCACGGGGCCATTGTTGGCCAGGGTCACCTCGATCCACTCGCCATGGGTCCGGCAGTGGAGCCAGATCTTCGGATCTGCGGTCGCTTGCAGGGCATCCAGCGCGTTTTTCAGAATATTGGCCCATACCTGTACCAGCTCGGCCTCGTTGGCACAGAGTCGGGGATCTCCCTCCAGCACAGGTTCAACCTGAACCTGGCGCAGCGAGCTCTGCAGTAACGCCAGCGCCTGCTCAAGCGTGTCGCGCACCTTCACGCCGTGGCGACGCTCACCATCGGCGCCTCCCAACTGCTTGACTGAACGCACGATCGCCGCCGCATGGTTCACCGCCAGCTGCATGTCGTGACAATCGCGACCAAGCTGCCAGTAGTTGGCGACCCCCAGCAGATCCCGCATCCGTGCCCGGGTGGGCTGTTCGCCATTGAGGATCCGCGCCAGGAGCTTGGCCTGCTCCGGGGCCAGCCTGAACTGCTCCTCCAGCCGCCTGGCATCCCGCCTCACTTCAGCGCTGGAGCTCAGTTGCCCCGCCTCCAGTCCCTGGCGAAACAGACGAAACTCTCTGGGATAATATTGCCGCAGCATGTCGCCGAGAAAATCGACCAGACCGCTACCATTGCGTGTCACCACCCCGATGGCGTTATTGAGCTCGTGGGCCAAGCCTGCCGCCAGCTGGCCAAGCAGACTCAGTTTTTCCGCCTCCAGCAGTCGCAGCTGGGTGCGAGTCCGCTCCAGATAGGCATGATTGACCTTGCGCTGGCGCTGGGCCAGCTCGGCCATGATGACCGGCATGAACTGATCTGCCAGCGAGCCGAACCGCTCGGGCTCGACCGGCAGAGTATTGCGATCGAGCCAGGCCAGCTCGCACGGCTCCTGCGCCACCAGCCTGCAATAACTGGCCCCCCGGGAGAAATAGCTATGCACCCCGAGGTAGTTGCCCGCCTCCACTATCATGATTGGCACTCGCTGGCGCTCGCTCTCAGCCATGATGGTGCCTTCTACCCGCCCGCTGCGCAGCAAATAGAGCCGATCGTTATGCTCTCCCTGCTCCAGCAACTGCTCCCCCGCCGCCAGGGTGCGCTGGCGCAGCGGATCGCTGAAGTAACGCAAATGAAGGGGATGGGGCTCGCTCATTGCACAAACCCTATGGCATTGAGCAGCGCTATCATGGCCAGGCAGAGCAAGAAGCCAACGCCGCCACAACTGACCCCCACCAGCGCCATATGACGAGTATCCACATTGCCGCTAGCATGAGCCAGCGCATTGGGGGGTGTGCTGATGGGGAGCGCCATCCCGAGGCTGGCGGCAAAGGTCACGCTCAGGATCAAGCCCATGCTGCCACCGACCGAGCCGAGATCCAGCGAGGAGCCGAGAGCGGCCACCATGGGTAGCAACAGGTTGGCACAGGCAGTATTGCTCATGAAATTGGCCATCAGCAGACAGAGCCCCGTCGCCCCCACCATGATCAGCATGGGTGGCCACTGACTGAATGGAATGGCCTGCACCAGACTGGCCGCCAATCCCGACTTCTCCAGCCCCATCCCCAGTGCAATACCGCCGGAAACCAGCCAGAGCACGTCCCAGGAGACCTTTTTCAAATCGTCCTTGGTGAGTACCTGGCCTATCAGGAAGATAGCCACCGGCACCAGACCGACCGTATAGGAGTTGATACCGTGCCAATCGCCAGTCAGCCAGAGGCCAATGGTGAGGATGAAGGTGGCATAGACCAGCAGCGCCTTGGGCGTCTTGAGAAAATGGCCCTTGATCTCGAGATCGATGCGACCCTGCTCACAGGGAAACAATCTGATCAGCAGCAACCAGCCAAACCCCAGCATCAGCAGCACGAAGGGCACGCCAAAGCTCATCCAGGCGGCGAAACTGATGGCATCGTCTCCTACCAGATACTTGAGGGCCACCGCATTGGGTGGCGTGCCGATGGGAGTGCCAATCCCCCCCAGATTGGCCGCCACCGGGATGGCAAGGGTGAAGGCGATACGACCGGGATCCCGCGGCCCCAGCAAGGCCAGTACAGGGGTCAGAATGGAGAGCATCATGGCGGTGGTGGCGGTATTGCTCATAAACATGGAGAAGGTGGCGGTGATCCCCATCAACCCCAGCAGCACTCTGTTGGGATTCTGGCCGAACGGCCTGAGCATGACCCGCGCCAGGTTCATATCCAGCCGATACTTGGTCGCCGCGATCGCCAGAAAAAAACCACCAAGAAACAACATGATAATAGGCGAAGCGAAGGTACTCATTATCTCCTTGTGGCTGAGCAGGGCGCCAAACTCCGCAGAAGGTGAGGCAGGCTGCCACCACTTGATCCCGCTGTCCGACACCAACAGCAACTCCAGCACAATGATCAGTACCGAAGTCGCAAAGATGGGGATCGGCTCCAGCACCCAGCAGAGGGTAGCCATCACAAAGATGGCGAGGATCCGCTGCTCTATCACTGTGAAGCCAGCCAGGCCGAAGCTGGCGGTAGGCAACATCAGGATCAGCAGGGGTGCAAAGAGGGGTAACCAGTATTTAGCGCTCAAAGGCATAGTCAGAGTCCATTCGCTGCGATGGGGCTGTCTGTGGGCAAGCTTGCCCCAACAGGGTGGTAAAGTCCGTGAAGGGGATCATGGTTCATGGCCATGACTACCCACCAAGTGGTACATTCAGGCAAGCCATCCCCCTCTTGCCAGCCGCGAATTGTATGAGGCCCCGCCATGGGGGATAATGCCCCCCACGCCAGCCCCTGAAGAACATCATGACACCAGCCGAATACAGCGCCCTCGCCCATCCCAGATTGTCCCATCCGGCTCGCAGCCTCTATACCTTGCAGCTGCGCAGACTGGTGCTGGAAAATCAGCTGGCCCGGCTCAACTATCCCGAGCTTGGGCGCTCATTGGCAGTGGTTGATCCAACCGATCCCAGCGGCTTCTGTTTTCAGGTCAACGCCCGCCAGCTGACCGAGCTGTTCGACGAGTTGATGGAGGCCGGCCTGCTGCAGGTCGAGGCGCAGGCTGACAGTGAGCACTACCATCAGTGTCCGTTCCAGCTGCCGCTGCTGACCCAGAAGGTGCGCAGCCCGCTGCCGGAGCGCCCCTTCCAGATGCACCTGCAATGGCGACCGGATGAAGAGCTGCCCGCCCTCGCCCGCCTGTGCGGGGTGATCGATGCCAGTTATAACGAAGAGGATCTGGGGGAGTTCATCGCCTACTGGCTGGGCCGCCCCGAGGTGTTCGACTCCCAGCATCAATGGATGCTCAAGTTCATTCGTGCCCTCAAGACCCGCCGCTACGTCCGTCGCCAGCCGATGGAGGCGAAAGGTTACCAGCAGGTCACGTCAGCCCCTGCAGACTCTGGCCCAAGCAAGCGGGCGCAGCAGATGATCGAAGAGGCCAAACGGCTGGCCCATGGTCAGAAACTGGAACAGGCGCCACAGCAGGAGCCGGATAATGATTGATAGCGGCCCCTGCCTGCAGGCAAAATCAACCCCTTGCAAACCCATCCCTGACCCAGCAGAAGGAGCATTCCATGACTGACCCGCAAGATCCCCTGCGCCAGGAGCTGGAAGAGATTGAAGCCAAACGCCGGAAGATCGCCAAAGCCAAACAGGATCATCGTGTGCACGACACCGAGCTGAGCCAGCACGTGGGCGGCCTGCTTGAGCGCATTCGCCGTCTGCAGGCCCAGACCGGTGGCAGCCAGTACGACTACGAGACTCTGCGCAAGGAGTACGACGCCAAAGCCAACGCCGAGGTACGCGAACTGCAGAAGGCGGCTCGCCAGGAGCGGATCCAGAAGCTCATCGCCCAGGCGGATCTCAACCCGGACTGGGTATTCGAGAAGATGGATGCCACCGATCCGGCGCTGCAGTACCCCATGGAGACGGCCCGCTACTTTATCAGCGGTTTCGAGCACTGGGAGAAGAGCGGTGGCGGCTGCATGCTCATCTATGGCGACTATGGCACCGGCAAATCGACCCTGGCAGGCGCCGTGGCCCATGAACTGATCGCCCTGCACCAGAAATCGGTGATCTTTCAGCAGTGGGCCTCCATAGTGGATCGCCTCTTCTTCAACGTGATCCAGGATCAGGAGGAGCGCAATCAGTACCGCCGCGCCCTGGAAGAGGTCGACCTGCTGATCATCGACGAGGTGTCCGCCAATCGTGCCAAGATGGCGGAGAGCCAGTCCAGCTTCCTCGGCCATCTGCTGCGTCGCCGACGCAACCTCTCCAAAAGCGTCATCATCATCACCAACCACAGCCCCCAGAGCCTGCATCAGGCCATCGGTGATTTCAGCTTCGAGGCGATCAAGGCGTTCAACCCGGTGGATATCCAACTGAGCGGCCCCAGTCGTCGCCCCAACATAGGCCACTACAACGGCTGATCTCCACGCGAGCCCGTGCCAGCTGGCCGGGCTCGCAGTGACTCCCTGCTTACCCACCACCAAATAAAAACAACTCTCATTTACAGAGCAATGCCAACCCTCTAGGCTAACCCTTTCGCCAAAGGGAGCAGAACCATGCCAACCACACTTATCTTCGGAGCCAGCCGCGGGCTGGGCCGCGCCTTCACCCATTGTGCCTTGAGCCAGGGTCACAGAGTCGTGGCCCTGGTCCGTAACCCGGAGATGGCCGCAGAGCTGCGTACATTGGGGGTCGAGGTCGTTGAGGGTGACGCCCTCGACCAGGAGGCCGTGGCGCAAGCTTGCAGGCTGGCTGGCCACGAAGCCGGAGTGGTCTCGACCCTCGGCAGTTTCCGCCAACCGGAACCCGTCGACTATTTGGGTAATCGCCATGTGATCGACGAGATGGAACAAGCCGGGCTGACACGCCTGCTGCTGGTCACCTCGCTCGGTTGCGGCGACAGCTGGCAATACCTGCCAGAGCGGGCGCGGGCTGCCTTCGGTCATGAGGTGCGCTTGAAGAGTCTGGCCGAAAGCTGGCTGCAAAGCAGCGCACTGAGCTGGACCATATTGCGCCCGGCGGGCTTGCAGGACGGTGACGCCACCGGACAGGCGGAACTGAGTCAGGGGAAAGAGATGCACGGCTTGGTACGACGCCAGGATGTGGCCGCACAGGGATTGCGCCTGCTTGCCGATGGGACGGCGCAAGGGAATATCTACGCCATCAGTGACCCTACACTGCAACGCGGTTAATCCTGCCAGCCAATTAAAAAAACGGTCAGCCTCAGCTGACCGTTTCCATATCGGGCAGGGTCAATTGACGGCAGGCACGGACCGCTGGCGCCATGCCAGCACCCAGCAAGCGAGGCCGCCGTTGAGCAATGCCAGTCCCCACAACTGCCACCAGTAGCGGGAAACCTGGTCAAAATCGGCGCCCATCTGGTTGAGACGCAAGAAGCCCTCGATGGCCGGAGTACTCGGCACCCACTGGGCCAGCCAGTTGAGCGGGGTCGGGATCAGCTCCAGCGGCCAGATGAAACCCGCCAGGAAGACCAGCGGCATGGAGGAGAGCAGCACCACCTGGGTTGGCAAATCCCGCCGTGTAAACAGGGCGCCCAGCAGCACCCCCAGCCAGGTAGTCGCCAGCAGGAACGGCAGGGTGAACAACCACAGCGCGGCCGGCTCTGCGGTACGCACTATGTTGTAGTGATCGAAGCAGAAGCCGAAAAAGTAGGCCACGGGCAGCACGAAGAGCCCGCCCACCACCAGGGTTCTGGCCAGCAACAGGGCCAGCACAGGGGCACTTTGCCAATAACCATGCTCACCGCGCCCACTGCGTTGATTCTGGGTCGCCCCCAGGATCCCCGTCCCCATCAGCAACACCTGGTGCAGGATCAGCACAAACACAGCCGGCACCACATAGTTCACATAACCCATGGTGGGGTTGAACACGGGCAGCACGTTGAGTGCCACTGCATTCCAGGCCGTGGCTGCCTGGGGCAAGGCCTCCCCATGGCTCAGCAACCGAGCGACCTTCACCTGCGCAGCGAGCGAGCCACCGGCCTGGGCAAGGCCCTCGGCGATGGTGCCGTAAACCAGAAAGTAGGAGGCATCACCGGCGTAGCCCAGAGTGACGCTCTTGCCCTGCATCAGATCCCGATAGAAATGGCGAGGGATGTGCAGGATACCGCGGCCCTTGCCCGTCAGCAGCAGATGACGTGCCTCATCCAGACTGGCCGCCCGCGCCACCAGTTTCACCTGGGGGGTGGCATCGGCCATGAACTCCAGCTGGCGAGAAAGCTGACTGCCATCTTCGTTGACCACCACCACAGCCTCTTCCCGCGGCAACTGGTGCAGGTAAGGTTGCGGATAGAGGAAGGAGTAGAAGAGTACCCCACCAAACAGGGTCAGCATGATGGCCCTGTCGGCCAGCAGGGTGCGCAGCTCCAGCCGCAACAGATCCCAGAAACCTAACATTGTTCCGGCTCCTTATCGGCTGTCTGACGAGCAAGATCGGCCTGTTGCTTGTAACGACGAACAACCAGCAACAACGGCAGTAAAAACAGCAGCAGGGCGCCGAACTGGGGCAAGACGGCACCGAGCGGCTGTCCGTAGTTGGTCTGCCCTATCTGCAGCTCCACATAATGGGAGATGGGCAAGAGATTTCGCCAGAACTGGGCAAAATCGCCCATGGCACTGACAGGGAAAGTTACCCCCATAAAGGCAAATCCCGGCGCTGTATAGGCGCCCGCCAGCGACAAGGCGCGGGCCGGATCCCGGATCATCCCGTAAAAGAAGGCTCCCATGCTGACGCAGGCCGCCGAGGCGAGCCCAAGACCCAGTGTCAGCACCAGCCAGCTGCCTTGCATGGGATAACCAAACGCCTTGAACAGCAGCAGGCTCCACACCAGGCCCCAAGCCCACCCAATCAATACATGAGGCAACAAAATGCGCCAGAGGCCGAACCAGACCCCTTGAGTAGTCCAGTCCAGTCCCAATCGATCGGTGCGAGCCAGGGCATTGATCCCGTAGAGCACTACCAGTATCTGCCATACCGCAGGCAGCAGGGCGCTCAGCAGAAACTGAGCATAGCTGGAATTGATGTTGTAAAGCGCTGTCACCTGGCTGCTGATAGGCACGGATTGCCCAACGGCGCCGGACAGTGCCTTGCCATCGGCCATGGCTGCGAGCACGCCCACCTGACCATTGAGAGTGCCGACCACCTGGGCCAGCGCCGAGTTGACCAGTTTGGCAATCAGGATGAACTGGCCATTGTTGAACACTGTCACCTGGGGCTGGGTCCCCTGGCGGGCATCCCGCTCCAGATGATGGGGGATCACCACCAGGGCGTAGATCTCCCCCCCTCGCAGGGCGCGGGCCCCCTCATCGATGGAATCAAACTGACCCGTGAGGCGCAGGCCGGCGGAACCATCCAGCGAAAATACCAGCTGGCGGGAGAGGACACTCCGATCCAGATCCACCAGACCGACCTTGAGATCCCGCGCCAACCCGGCCGAGAAGATCCAGCAGAGGATACCCATCAGCAAGAGGGGGACCCAGCTCATCAGGGCACGACCGAAGGGGTCCTGCCACAATCGCCGCCATTCATGTCTCATCAGAGTTCGACCAGCACACTCATGCCAACCCGCAGACCGTCAACCGGCTGCAAGGGGCGCGCCTCCACCTGGAAGCTCTTCATGTCGAAGCCCTGACGGGTATCGGTGGCACGCCAGGTGGCAAAATCACCCATCACGGCCACATGAGTGACCTTGAAGCGGACCGTCTGCTCACCCAGACCAGGAATGGTGGCGTCAAACTCGGTACCCAACGCAAAGCGGGGCAGCAAGTCTTCACGCACATGGAACTGGGCCCAGGCATCCCCCATGTCGAGCAGCGTCACCACGGGGAATCCCTGCGGCGCCAGCTCGCCACTGCGCAACAACACCAGGGACACTTCACCTGCGTGGGGGCTGGCGATGCGGGTATCGGCCAGATAAGCCTCCACTTCCGCCACCGAGCCTGCCGCCATATTGGCCTGCTCACGGGCCGCCACCTTGGTCTCTTCCCGTGCCCCTTCCAGGGTCATTTGATATTGCTGCCAGGCCATGCCTTCGCTGTACTTGGCCGCCTGCCAGGCAGTCCAGGCCTCATCGCGCTTTTGCAGCGGCATGACCCCATCACGGTGCAGACTGGCGATACGCTCGTAAGTCTTGCCACGCAGCTGAGCGGCCGCCTTGGCTTTTTGCCACTGATCCTTGGCTGCAGCGATTTGCTGGGCACGCGCCCCTTTCTCGGCTTCTTCGGCCATGGCCCCGGCCGCAGCCTGACCCGCCTTGGCCTGGCTCAGCTTGGCCTCAATCTCGGGGCTAGCCAGGGTGAATACCAGCTGATCCTTGGCCAGCACGTCACCCTTCTTCACAAGCACCTCGTCGATCCGGCCCGCCACCTTGGAAGAAACCGAATACTGCTGCGCCTCTATCTGGCCCTGCAAGCGAACCGGCTCAGGCTGATAGGCAAGCCAGAAGCGCCAGCCCAGCCAGAGAGCGAGCAACACCAATACCAGTGGCAACAACAGCGGCTTGCCCTGGCTCATCTTCTTCTTGATGGGAGAATGACTCATGAATTCACCTTTATTGCCTGACCATGCTGATATTGATTGAAACTGTTCATCTGACCGGAGAGTGCCAACAGGCGAGCCAGCGAAATCACATATTGATAGGCAGCGGCGGCGCGTTGGGTCTTGACCCCCGCCAGCTGGTTACGGGCATCGACCACATCCAGCGACGTGGACAGCCCCTGACCGAATGCCTTGTCCCGCAGCAGTACGTTCTCCTCGGCCAAGGCCTGGGAAGAGGAGAGTGCCTGATACTCCTCCAGCCCCTGCGCCGCCTCGCGCCAGGTCTTCTCGACCAGCAACTCCAGATCCTGGCGGGTCTTGGCCTGCAGCAGATTGACCTGCAACTCGGCGCTCTTGGCTGCCTGCACCGTTTCAGAGCGACCATCCCGACTTACCAGCGGCATACTGACCCCGACGCCAACCAGCCAGTCAGGCGTGGTTTTAGAGGCCAGCGAGTCATCTTCATAGAGGTTGTAGTTACCGAACAGGAACAGCTCGGGGGCATATTTGCCCTTCTCAAGCTTGATCAGACCCTGCGCCTGCTCCTTCTTGGCGGCCAGCAGCCTGAGGCCGGGGTGGACCGCCAGGGTCTCCTGCACGAAGGCATCCAGTTGCGGCATGCCCTCATTGATGAAGAGCTGGGTGTTGGGCTCGGCCTGCTTGAGCTTGAGCATGTGGCCCAGCGCCAGCTGAGCTATCTCCAGAGTGCGGCGGGATTTCTGGGTATCGATGCGCGCCCTGTCATAGGCTGATTGGGCAGAGAGGCGCTCGACCTTGGCGATCTGGCCCTGGGCTTCGAGTTTCCTGGCATGATCCAGATGATGGGCCAGCCCCTGCTCTATCTCCTGCTTGGTCTGCACCACCTGCGCGGCCAGCACTACGCCGAAATAGGTCTGGGAGAGGCTCTCGAAGGTGGATTGCTGCTTGAGCACCAGCAGCTGCTGCGCTTCGCTCACCTGAGCCTGACGGATATCCTGCGCCGCATCGATGCGACCACCGGTAAACAGTGGCCACAGCATCTTGACCGAACTGGTCACCACATTCTGCTTGGTCAGGGGAGTCACGAAATCACTGGCGGAGAGATTGAGCGCCTGCATGACAGGGGCCAGCACCTTGCCAAATTCCGGATGGCTGGCGATAGGATTGAGATCCATCATGTCGAGCTCCATCGGCTGATCGAGGTGGGTATAGCTGGCCCCCACATCCACCTTGGGCAGATACATGGCCTTGGCAGCCTCGCGCAGTTGCTTGGCTCTATCCACACCAGCCTGTTCTGCCGCCAGTCCGTCATCCTGCTGGATAACCCGACTCCAGGCTTCGCTGAAACTGACCGTCTGTGCCTGGGCTGAGCCCAGCATGGCCCCAAGCAGGCATGGGCAGAGAGATTTGATGAACCTTGACGTCATACATCCCCAATCTGTTTGTAATGAAATTGTTTGGAGCCTTTGCTCGATTCAAGGCCGGTATAATAGCGCAAACCAGTACGAGAGGGGGACAGCCAAATCGTCGAGCCACCCACTCATTTGACCCCGCAGATCCACCCCGACAATATGCCTGATTTTCAAGCACTCCTGAATTTGCAAGCCTTGGCGCGACGTTTTTTTCAGAAAAAAATGGCTGACGCTCAAATACTAACCTTTTCTCCTGACTAAAAAATGCGTAATATACGCCGCCCTAAGCCGATGGTAACCGTGGAATGCAGATAGGTCCCCACACGCTTGAAACACCCTTGATTGTGGCGCCCATGGCCGGTGTAACAGACCGACCATTTCGTGAACTTTGTTTGCGATTGGGTGCCGGCATGGCCGTTTCCGAGATGCTGCTGGCCAACCCGGATGTCTGGGATACCCAGAAAACCAGGATGAGAATGGATCACTCTGCAGAAGGTGGCTTGCGATCGGTCCAGATTGCCGGAGCCGACCCAGAGATGATGGCGTTTGCCGCCCGCTACAACGTGGAGCAGGGCGCTCAGATCGTCGACATCAACATGGGTTGTCCAGCAAAAAAAGTGAACAAGAAGTTGGCAGGTTCCGCCCTGCTGCGCCATCCCGATCTGGTCAGAACTATCTGCCGGGCCGTAGTGGATGCAGTGGATGTGCCTGTTACCTTGAAGATCCGCACAGGATGGGATCCGGATAACCGCAATGGCGAGGAGATCGCCCGAATCGCCGAAGATTGCGGTATCGCGGCCCTCGCCGTGCATGGTCGTACCCGTGCCTGCCTCTACCGGGGTCACGCTGAGTACGACACGATTAAGGCGATTAAGCAGGCCGTATCGATTCCTGTTGTCGCCAATGGCGACATAGACAGCCCGGAGAAGGCCCGGTATGTCCTCGACTATACCGGCGTTGATGCCGTGATGATCGGCCGTGCAGCGCAAGGACGACCCTGGATTTTCCGGGAAATCCGTCATTTTCTTGAGACGGGCACCAAGCTGCCGCCTCCCGAAAGGGAAGAGGTTCGCACCCTGATGAACGAGCATGTAACCAACCTGCATCAGTTTTATGGTGCATATCTGGGAGCGCGCATTGCTCGTAAACACGTGGGCTGGTATCTGGATGAAGAAGAGACGGGCCGAGAATTCCGTAAGCACTTCAATGCCCTGGATTGTGCAGACGCACAACTAGAGGCACTCGAAGCGTATTTCGATGGATTAGGTTAACGCATAACTAAAGAGCCGACCGAATATGTTCGAACAAACCCTGACTTCTGATGCATTGGTAACAACTACTCACAATCACGCTGCCGAGCCGACCCAGCGCCCCCTGCGTGACTCTGTGCAACAGGCCCTGCGTAACTACCTGGCCCAGTTGAACGGTCAGGAAGTGATTGATCTGTACGATATGGTCCTCTCCGAAGTCGAAGCTCCCATGCTGGACGTGATCATGCAATATACCCGCGGTAACCAAACCCGCGCCGCTGTGATGATGGGCATCAACCGTGGCACCCTGCGCAAGAAACTCAAGCGCTACGGCATGAACTAAGCCATAACAGCTAAGCAACTGAAAACAAAAGCACTTTCATTTAACTGGAAGTGCTTTTTTAGTTTTGAACCCACACTTGAACCCACATTTGCCGTACTAAGCCGAGCTACTCAGAAATGAAATACCTCATTGATGACAGAGTCACACTGCGTATTCTGGTGTAGTTGAACGATCATGGCCCCTGTGAATCACGAAGTAACGAATGTCGACGTTGCCTCCCATTGAATGGAGCTAACTGGCCGCGTGGCAATCTGCTCACCACCACTATCTTCAACAATGCCCATCAGCCTGAATAGAAATCCTCTCTAAGTGGAATAAACGACGGAGCATCAGCTCGGGTTTTGTATTCTTGAGCTGTATTCCGGACATCAGGCAAGAGCCTGTCTTTGCACCAACCATGTCGATTTTTTGCTCTCATTGGGAACCTTCCGTGATGTGTTTTTCATGTAACCACATGATATATTGCTGTTATCTTCCTTGACGGATACAATTGCATCTCATTCTGTAGCGTCATAATGGAATACCATGTCACTAATTACTCCTATGGGACCACTTGATCGACTTGAACTCGAGTCGGATGACTGCCTGCAAAGTTTGCTGCGCCATGACAAGCACCAAATGTTGGAAGGGCTGATAGTTGAAGGATATTTCAGACAGTTTGTTGAAATGTTACACAACATTGGAATCATCACTCTCCCTATAGCCTTGGTTAAATCGTCGTATAAGGATCCCGTACGTGGCTGGAAAAAACCAGCTTGGTGGTTGTGGATATATGATGAGAAATTTCAAGATACAATATCGCTGAAAGAGAGGCTTTATTCCAAAAGACATGTCCTTATTGAATGCACCTACGATCGGATAGATTTTGATTTCATTCTAGATAGCTGGAATTCTCAAAAAGTCAAAGAACCTGTTCAGCAATACATGATGAAGAAGCGCAACATATCTAAGTTGCAATATCATGCTCCAGCTGAAAGAGTGAGCAATGATAAGAGGTACATGCAAGCTTTCTGGGGAGGGCTTAAGGGGATTTATAACGAAAGGCTATTCAATGATGTCGTTCTACATCGTCTTTTCAAAAACTGTGTGATAAGTCCCTTTTTCACTGCACTATGGGATGTAGATAACATCGTATCCTTTGCAGATGGAAGGTTGATGCAGTTTGAAGTAAAACATAAATATCCGTTTTATAGAAATAATCGTTTATGCTTTGGCTTGAATTTTGGTCAGTTGAATGTGATGAAGGATTTAGCCAATATGGGAATTAATACACTCCATATGGTTATGGTGAAACCAAAGTGGAACGATGAATTGAGCCCTGGTTACTTGTTGCAAGATCCTTCGTTGCGAAATAAGGTACTTCTTATTGCGTATCGTATTGACTCGAAACAATTGGATGAACTTGGAAAACGTAATTGTGAGACTAGCGACTACAAGACATCATTTGATGGAAATAAGAAATTAAAGTATATCGATGTACCTGTTGAAAAATTTCATGTTATTGGAACACTTGACACATCTATTGCTAAGCTAGCTCAGAATATAGTCCTTGCAGCTAATGGCTCGCTTTCTCATCCTGTAACGGCAAAAATGCTCGAAGATTCTAGAATTAATGAGAACATTGAGGGATGAACCTCCCCATGTTATCGAGATTGAAAAATCCTTTATTGCTAAAGCAATAAAGGATTTTTCTAATATGGATGAAAAAAGCATTACTTTCTGAATTGTGGATATGCCGCCTTGAACTGACAGTGTCATATTATTCTGGTACAGGGCGGTCAGAACAATTCAATAAGCATCAAGCGTCGACAAGATTAAAAATCTTAACATCATCATACAACGAATAGACAGCCTTACGGATATCATTAACTCGCCACTGTGAACGCCGCTTGTTCTTTGACACATCATCGGGTACATATTTGGGGGCAGGATCTAGGAAAATGACACCATCATTGATAGCTTTCAGAAGATGCTCTGCTGATGTCCGCTGACACAAGATTACCTTTGGCTCAAAGCGAACCTTGAATTCATATCCCTGTTCTCTCTCAGCTTGATCTTCATTCGCCGTCTTACTTGCCGAGAGATACACCACATCATTGTGTTTTACCCCCCAAGTATTCATCAGACGAGTCAGACTCCAGCCTGCTGCAACCTTTCCGGCATCATCTTCAAGAACTACTTCAACGGCGTTCAGTTTGGATGTCAATGAAGTAGATCTGTCATATGGAAATGCTACTTTATCTCCATTGGCATCACGCACCCAGTCAGACTTTTTATCGTCTGGGTTGGCTGGGCGATATTCACGAATTTTTAGTGTCAGACCGGTCTTTTTATTGCGTTCATTTGCACGATGAACACCTGTCAGACGGTATTCGTTCTTCCCAGCCGACTGATAGCCATACATCATCATGAACTTTGCAAAATCATCTGTGTACGGACCGAAATCCGGTTCTGGTGTGAAGAGCGTTACTTTTTCTTGAGTATGGGTTTTCAATTCTATCCCGTTAATATCACCATCTTTGTCCGAGTTGGGGACGATGCCCAAGGCATGCTCCAGAGTATATCCACACACTTGGGTACCAGTGAACGGGAGAGTGTTCCCGTATGCATCCAGTCGACATCCCTTCCGTGGCGTTTTTACTACACCGGATAATTGCTTGAGTAGGTTACTTCTGTGGTCCTGCTCGATTGTTATCTGTTTGCATATACGTGACCCTTCCATCCCCGGCAGGGCTGCCACATCAGCAGCAAAACTATCGGTGTAGTTGATGATCACAAGTGCAATACATGCCCCACCTGGCAGGCTGCCAAGAACAAGAATGCGTTTACATTCCGGATTGTCCTTCATGAAACTAACTGACAGCGATTGAGGCATGTCGTTTTCTACACTGATGAACCCTGACAGGCGCGCCTCGGGATATTGCGTGTAGATAATAACCTTGACGTTCTTGGCCTTAACCAAAGTTCCATCACGCTTGCACCATGAGAAGTCGTTGAATACCCCTTCCGGGATCAGACTACCCGGAGTAGACGAGTCCTTGGTGCTGCTGAAACTGGGTCCGCGTTCGGCCAGCGTAATGTCAAAAAGGTTGTACAGCACGCTGAAGTCACTAGCGAAATAAATCTGATTCTTGTCATTTGCGTTTTTCGGCAGTGGTTTAAGGATAGCTTTTTGGATGCCGAGGCTTTTCAACATAAGAGTCAAATCGTTCACTGATGTGAAGAAGTGTTCGAATGCTGATGGAAAGTGAGTTTTGGCAGACATGTCCGAGCTCCTACGTTGGAAAAGTAGGAGCATCGTAGATCGATAAATCGAAAAACATCAACAAAAAGATTCATACAAAAAACCAAATAGTTGATTTAATTGACTTTATTTTTTTTGGCTTGGTTTTATCTAGGTTTAACCCTAGTTTTTCACTGACCCACCAAGACCCCAAAAGGGTTCATCCAATCAATTTGGTTTTTTCGGGGATTTGACCATACTGGTCAGCTTGCTGACTGTCATCTTCAGCATGCCAACCCATAGCAATGCAGTGCTCATCTATATTGCCCATGGGAACGATTGCGTTGATGGCTTGACGCGACAGTATGTCGGAGAGCAAAGCTTAGTGCTGCTCAACGTCCTGCTTGGCTTCGAACGGTAGTTAAGTTTCAGGCTCAGCGTATGCTTGGGATTTCGGCAGCCCTATGTGGTGTTTGATGAGCCACTCTAGGCTGCCTAATTTTTGAACGGCGCGGTATTTCAGAGTTGATCTCGCCTATCATCTTGTTTGTTTTAAACAAGAAGAAAACTCTATAACGTCTCTTAGAGAGCCAGAGCATAAAATGTTCTCTACACGCTGTTCGTCTTCATAATAAAAATCAACAAGCTCGTATGTAGCATTATCTTCGTTTTCAAAAATAACAGTCCCTTTAGTTAGAGAACCTTTTATTAGCCACGTTTGATAAATCCAATCTGCTGACAATCCGATCATACGAAAATTAGTATTTAAAGCATTGAGTGTTTTTGACTTTTCCATAACGTACCCCATCACTATAATTAACAGTAAGTAAATGCCAAGTAGGTATTAGTTTTAAATGTTTAATAAAAAACAAATAAAATGCCCATCATCAAATTGACGGGCACCTCGATAGATATAAAACAACTAATTTTATTAGGCCTTGTTTTTAGACTTTAATAAAAGTGGTTTCATCATCTTGGCCACAGCAGCAAACACAGGGACAACTACCGAATTGCCGAATTGCCGATATGCTTGTGTATCGGAGACTGGTATCCTGAAGTTGTATTCTCCCGGTTGTTCAAACCCCATCAATCTGGCACATTCCCTAGGTGTCAGACGACGTGGGCGTTTTTGCTGGTTTTCTTCATTATTGAAGTCTACCTCTGCCAGCTGCATGTCCCAGCCACGATCAATCAGAATTTCTGAACCATCTTTGTGATAGCGGGCAGATAGAGTTCTAGCAACGGTTGCAGGATTTTCAGGATTGACAAGTCCATACCCAAAGCCATTACCTTTTGCTTGGTGTTTCTTGGCATATTGATAAAGATATGACCACAGCTTGGGTGTCAAGATGTATTTAGGATCAAGTCGCTCAACGGGTTCGAGCAAGTCGGAAAAAGTAATTCTCTTTGCAGGAAATAGCTTGGATATCTCCTTAAGTGAGAAACCTTCGTGCAAATTTAAATCCTTTCTGAACCCCACGAGAACAATTCGTTCTCGGTGTTGTGGAATAAAATGTTTTCCATCGATGATCTTGGGATCATTTGGGCCATTTACATCAAGATCAGCGATCCAATAACCCAGTTCAGTCAGAGCCTCCTTGATTACTCTAAAAGTATTGCCCTTATCATGACTTTTAAGGTTCTTGACGTTTTCTAAGACGAACGCAGTTGGCCGCTTAGCATCGATGATCCGTGCGACATCAAAGAACAGGGTCCCTTGAGCCTCGCACTCAAAACCATGGGCACGGCCAAGCGAGTTCTTTTTGGATACACCGGCCAAGGAGAATGGCTGGCATGGGAAACCAGCCAGCAGCACATCATGATCCGGGATCTCCTTGTCAATATGAGCATAAACAAAGTCACGGTTTTCATTATCCGGCATAGTGATTTCACGTATATCGGAGTTGAACTTGTGATGATCTTTGTCACAATACCAGTTGGCCTTGTAGGTCCTGACTGCCTGCTCGTTCCACTCACTGGTAAATACACACTGGCCGCCAATGTCCTCGAATCCTTTGCGGATACCACCAATGCCGGCAAATAGATCGATAAACTTGAAATCATAGTTTCCGTGATGCTTAGGTGGTGAAGGCAGTAGTCCTTTTAGCATCTCGGTTTCGTTATGCGTCAGTGGCTTTTGTTCAACTTTTCCGTTGAGCCAGCGATTGAGTCCCTCTCGGGTCCATTCGCTGTCACCCATTTCACGCAGCTTCTCAGCGATTTGTTTCTGATCATAGATTTCAAGGACCATTTCCATGAGATGGCGGTCTTCTTTAAGGCTAGGGTTTTGATAGTTCTGGATTTCATCCAGGGAGTTGAGCTGCAATGCAATGTTCATAGTCGAATCCAGTCTTCAGTAATTGTGGGGAGTCTATCACTCATTTGACCCAGAGGCATAGTTTCACTGTAAAGAAAAACAGTATTTTTTCGTCACTCCAGCAGATGCAGTTTGTTCAGCTCGGGGTATAGCGATGTACCTTGAGCCCAGTGATAAGACGGGTCATGTTCGGTGAACTCCAATGATGCAAAGGGCCAGCCTGTGAGGGCTGGCCCTTTATGTTGTTTGTTGATGAGCGATGAGATGGTCGCGGTGGCTAGCCGTTGTAAAACAGGATGTAGTTCACACCGACCAGCTGGGCGGCAGTGAGCAAGGGTTGTAGTGCTGGCGGGATGTCATTGAGCTCCATGGCCAGGTTCAGGGTGAACTCATAGGCGAAGCCATCCTTCACACCGACATGTTCATGGGAGGCCCTTTGCTTGACCCATTGCCATACTGGCACTAGGTCTGCGTCATCGTAATCGCCGATGATGGAACTCATGGCGACATCCAGCATCTGCATCACCGAATGGCCTGCCAGTGGGTCCGGCGTTGCAGGGAGGGTGTTGGTCATTACATCGCTCCTTGTTGTCTGGGCTGTGCGTTACATCTGATTGATAACAGGCTTGCAATTGAGACGGTCCAGCAGGTGTAGCGAGCCGTACGGGGCTACCAGTCGGTCTATGGCCATCTGGGCGCAGTCTGTTCTGCTGGGCTTATTCTCGGGGATTGCGTAACGAGCGGTGAGCCAGCCGCCGAGCAGCGCGATGCGATAGCCGCTCGGGATATGGGTGAGCGACGTCCCTATCCCCCTCCCGTGAATGAGGAAGGGCACAGCCTGGCCGCCGATGTCGATATCCATGCGCTGGCCCTTGAGCTCAAAGGTGGTGAGCTCGCCAGTTTGCGGATGTTTGCCGTGTACCTTGATGGTGATGTTCTTCGCCATTTCACACCTCCGGCTTAGCTTCAAAGTGACGTGTCACAACGCCCGCCTCTGGGTCGATGCTGATAAACGCCGGGGCTTGCGGGTGGTACTGGTAGAGCCGCGCCAGTTCGGCACGAAACGCCTCGACGTTCGGTGCAATCACATGGCTGGTATCCCCTTCGGCGTAGGTAAAGGTTTCCAGCTTCTCGGTGTGAATCCAGATGCCGAAATACCAGGCGTCTTCCTCGGTATCGTATTGTTGCCAGCCCTGGGCTAGCAGCGTCCGGTCGTAGTAGTAACGGTCTGCCTGATGGCTGCCACGGTCGATGCGGCAACCCGTCACGGTGAGCTCAAGCGGGATACGCCCTACCTTCAGAGCCTTCTTGACTCGGCGCAATGTGTGCCGTGCCTTGGCCTTCTCTTTGCGCGGGTCGTAGGGGTTCAGCTTGCTGTCCACGTAGTTGAGGATCCCCTCGGCATTGGCGGCTGTATTGTGCGTCAGCGTGTGCAGCAGGGCGGTGACTTCACGGCGGGCCAGTGTGCCCACGTGATAGAACTTGTTCATGATACTTATCCTTGAAACAAACACCCCGCTAGTTAGCGGGGTGGTAGATGTCGAGGTAGAGGTAGCCGTAGCTGCGCCTCGGACTGGCTTCACACACCCAGCCCTTGTGTTCAAGGCGAAACACCTCGTCCATGTCGGTGCATATCTGGTATGCCTTGGCCATCTTGGTTAACTCACGCAGGAAGTGCGGCAGCACTGTGTCGCACTCGGCCCGCCACGCCTCGTCTGGCTCGCCGTACATACCGGCACGGTCACCCAGGAAATCAACATAACCACGTTGCAGAATGGCTCGAGCCCCCAGCTTGGGCAGGTTCGGGGTGCCCAGTCCCCATGTCATGTGCTCGACGATGCTCATGTGTGGCTGCTCCAGTTTGGGTTGTCGTTGGTGCCATGGTTGAAGTAGGCACCCACAATGGTGCGTCGCCACTCTCCAACGGGATAGCCGAGGTCGTTGCACTCACGCTCCCACCACGCAAAGTTAATCTCGCGGGGCAGGTTGTCCACCATGTCCAGTGGACTCACGAACAGCGTGGTCTTGTGCATCGTTGGCACGGGCTTGATCTTGTCGGGGCCAGTGCGCTTGCCGGTCTCGTCATAGTCGTGTGCCCACTTCGGGAAGGTGAGCTGATAGGTAATGAGCCTATGCAAATCGCTATGTGCGCTCATGGCCTGAGCGACTGCGACCTGAGTGAAGCTATCGTTGAATTCGATCATGATGTTTATCCATGAAACAAAAAGAGCCACCAGAATGGGCAGCCCATGATTGAACCCTCCCTTTAGGGTGGGGATTAGTTCCTCTGCAGCGGGGTGACGCCGTCCCACGGTTCGTTCTCCCACACCTTGAATAGCCTCAGCCAAGTGGCCTAGCTAAAGCTATCGTTGAACGTAATCATTGTTGTTTCTCCATTTCCGCTGGTACACGGTAAGCCGCTGCCAGCAGCGCAAATTGTTCGACCAGGTAACTGATGCTAATGCCCAGTTCATCGCTTACCTCATCTCCCAGAAGGTGATGCAGGTGTGCCATGTCATCGGCGATGCGTTGAACCAGGTGGGCTGTTGAGCTCGGTGGTGAGCTTGTCACTGTTAGGGTGATGGAGAGATCCATCACATCTCTCCCCAAGGTGCTTGCTCCCACAGTGACAACCGGGTCAGCACGTCTTGTGCCAGCGCTTGCTGCAACTGCTGTATAACCTTCACTAGCCGGGGAGCCAGCTCGGGGCTCCCGCTCCATTCGCTCGATTGGTACAGGGCACAGCAGGTGAATTTGTACAGCGCCACCAGTTCGGCATCGGTGAGTGGTGCCTGATGGTAACGATGGGCAGGTTTAAGCGGCCCCAGCTTGGTCGAGCGGTGCTGGCGTGGTTCATTGCGCCCCAGCTGATAGCGATGCCAGACTGCCCGACGATTGGCGAGCATCATCAGTCGTGCCAGCCGGTCTACCCGCCACGTCCAGGTGCTGGTGACATCCGCTGGCGAGTTCCACCAGAGGGAGCGCAGCAACTCAAGGGTGTAGTGCGGTGGCATGGGGGCATTGCAAAAGCGGTGCAACTGCACGGCAAAGGCAAGGTAATCCTTGCGATCGATCATGAAAGCAGACATGGGAATAGCTCCTTGAAATGCAAAAGGCCACCTGTAGTGAGGTGGCCTTGCTGGGGGGATCGGAATATCCGGATCATGGTGTTGGCGCGGATGATCCGGGTGATCGGGTGGAAACGTGATCGGCATGAATGTTATTGGGCGATCGACGGTTCGTTATTGGTGATCCTGGAGTGTGTCGGGGAGAGCCGCATCAAACAGAATGGCGTAAATCGCACAATCAATGCCGTTGACGGCATCGCGATGCGGGTAATAGGGCGGTACGTCTCGGGAGCGCTCAAAGTAGTCACCAAAGCAGCTGAGACACTCGCGTATCTCTACGGTGGAGCCCTGCAGCAAGGTCTCTTCAAACTGCTTGGCATAACCCTCGTCGTCACGGGCCTTGGTGACGGCCTTCTCCAACAATGCCTGCGCATCCTCGTTGCAAGCGGCTGCCAGCCCATGGCGCAGCTTCTCGAGGGTTTCCTCAAGGGAATAGGGATTGGGTAATCGCATGGTGTTTGTCCCTTCTTGGCGCGGCTAATTGCGCAGCTGATGCAGCAGCGCATCAATGCCCTCGATGCAGTCGGCCTGGGTGAGTTGGTAACCGTTGGACAGGTGAGCCACGATAGCGGGCGCAGCCTGCATCTCGACGTTGTCTGCAAGCCAGCAACGCAGCTCGAGGAGGATACCGAGGGCGGTGAGGTGGGTTTTGCCTGGGGTCTGGTTCATAGCTGACCTCTTTCGGCCATCGAGACTACACCCTCAGCGCCAACCACCAGATGGTCGAGCAACCGGACATCGATCAGGGCCAAGGCCTCTTTGAGGGCTTGGGTAAAGACCCGGTCAGATTGACTGGGTTCAGGGTCACCGCTGGGGTGATTGTGCACAGCGATGATTGCCCCGCAGTTCAGTAGCAGGGCACGCTTGACCACTTCCCGTGGGTAGATGCTGGCGCTATCGAGGGTGCCACGAAACATCTCCTCAAAGGCCAGTACGCGATGTTGGGAGTCGAGGAACAGTGCCCCAAACACTTCGTGCTCCCGCTCTTGCAGCAGGGTTTGCAGCCGCTCGGCAGCCTCGGTGGTGCTGGTAATGGCGGAACCTTTAGCCAAGCGCTTGCGGGCAATTTGGTTGGCAATACGCAGCAGGTCTTGTTCGGTCACTGGTTCGGTGACGACATAAGTGCCGGGGCATTCCCCGGCTTTCAGCTTGTGGTAACGCATAGTGGAATTCTCCAAATAAACAAAACCCCGGCACGCATGAAGCATGTCGGGGTTAAAGGTAGAGCGGTTGTTGGTTCACTTTGAGGGTAGTTCAGTTGGCCTTGGTGGCGGCTTCTGCTCCTGCTCCGGCTCTAGGGGCACGCTTCACCGGCATCAGCGGTCCGGGGACCAGTATGGTGAGCGGGATAGCGAGTGCCACACTCAGCCGTTCTGCCAGTTGGTAAGCCGGGCCAATGGTGTCGTAGTCAGCAACCCAAGTGGCCAGCCCTAACCCACTGGCCTCCATCGCCCGCAGATAGACACTGTAGCCGTGTACGGTCAGGCCACTGTCACGCACCACCTGCGTCTCGCCATCTCGATTGATGGCTTCCAGCTCAACGGCTATCGGTTGTTTGGGCATCGTGTGCCTCCTCTTGGGGTAAGGGGTCACTCTCCACACGGTAGCCGTGGTGGATGCAGGTACGCTGCAGGTCACTCAGAAAGCTCCCTAGTACACGGGGTTGCTCGGTGAGAGAAACCGGTCCTGCTTGGCAGCGCCAGAAACAGCGACGCGTGGGGTCCACGCATATTTCATCGATAGGCTGGCTCATGGTGCGCCAGTCCTCGGCATTGGTGAGGGAGAGCAGTTGCCACTTCACCCCAGACCAGCGCAGATGCAGCGTGACGGTGCGGGCGTTTAGACTACCTGGGGTCAGGTGCAGCAACCAGCGCTCGCCCTGGCGAGCAGGTATCAGCTTGGCCTTGGCGGCGACTAGCCCTAACCACTGGCGCGAGGTGTGGGACAGAGGCAGTTCGTTAGTCATCACACACCTCCTAATCCCCACTGACCGTGACGGTGAAATACCCCAACTGGGCGTAGCTAATGAAATTGCGCTGCCACAGGGCAAACAGCTCCCGTGCTTCCACGCCGGGCAGTGGTCCCCAGCCTTGCAGATAGTGCTCGTCGCAAGAGAGGTTGAAGTCGAGCTCTTTGCAGAGCTCGGCATCCTGGCCTAGCCCCTGGTAACTGAAGTCGGTGATGTAATCGAATACCCAGCCGTGCAATCCCCGAATAAGCCGCAGCTCTACCGGATGGACGCCACCCGTCTCGGCACTGTAGCCGGGGCTGCGAAAGTTAAAAGTCAGGGTCGAGAGGTCGGTGAGGTCGAGCTGTTGTTCCCGCACGACGCTGCGCAGTAAGTCAGGCAGCTCGGGCGAAATCGGCAGGGCCATCCCTGCCAAGTGAAATGGCATGGTTATCATGGAGTGTCCTTTTTGTATCGAGGGTGAGAACCATTAATCCCTGAACCAGCGCCAGGCGCGGTAGAGGCCGTAGGTGGCTGCCAAGGGGGCCGCCAGCGAGGTGGCCGAACTCCCAAGCAGCGCACCGACTGCGGCGGTCACAGCGGTAGTTGCTGATGGGTTCAGTGCCGTGCTGGTGGCCATGCCAGGCAGGGCTGCAAGGGTGGGCTGATGGGCCACAGTGCGAAGCGCCTGATGTGCGATACATCCCGTGGCAATGAGCTGGTTAATCTGCTTGCTGTAGTGAAAGCCCTCGATACACCAGAGCACGAAGTGCTCGCAGTTGTTAAAGAGCGTGCTGTAGTGCGCCTCTCCAAGACGGGAGTAAGCGCGGTCGATACTCTCCTTCCGGTTGAACGCTCGTGCGCGATGGTGCTGGATGCGATAGCCCCGCCCTTGGCTAAACTCGGCAAGGGTGGTGATAGCTATCTGACCGGAATGTATACCGGCACTGGCCCCCTGGTAGTGGATGACCTGATGGTCCCCCAGATAGAGACCGTGGTGCTGGTAACCGGTGCGGGGGGAAACGAGGTGGTCCCCTGATTGTGGTAATGGCATGAACAGTTCCTTAAATAAAATGCGGCATAAAACAGAGGGCACCCGAAGGTGCCCTGATGGTGATGAATGTGTGGTGGCTGGTGGTCAGGATTGCTTGCGCAGCGTCAAGCTGTTGGCATCCCATACCCAGCGCTGACGAGGATTGCCGGGCAGGTCGAGGAGGAAACCGTTGGGTTCGGAGGTCAGCTTGCCTTCATCACTACAAGTACCAAAAGGCGATGAAAGCATGGTCAATGCCCCCGCCTGAACGACCGCTAACTGATAGAGCACCGGGCATGCCACACCGCCACTGTGCAGCTCAAACAAGACCGCCTGCCCGTTGGCCAGCGGCAAACGGTGCGTGAGTTTGATGGCGTCATATTCATCGGTGCGCAGCAGCACCTCACCCCCATACCGGATCTCGATACTGTCATCGTCATTTTTCACGATGGTCAATGACGTGGTACTTGATGCAGCTGACGCAGGTGCAAAGGAGGGCTCGAAGTAACGACTGCCATCTGAATAGGTCAGCATAAAACCGTTCAGTGAAACCTGCTGGGTGATACTGGGAATGAGCTGTGGCTCATCTTCATCCAGCGGCATCAACATGATGCGTTCCCCTTTCGCGGTCCCTATCCAAAACTGCATGCTGGCGAAATTGAGGGTGCCCTCAACGTTGGCCGGTACCCGTTTAGTGACTGTTGGCACAGTGAATTCAGGCGCAGCCCAGGTCGGTAAAGCAAACAGCGATAACCATGTGCACCACAGTGCCAGTCTGATTTTTTCTGTCATGTCACTCTCCAGACAAATTATTCAATGGTGTAAGAGGCATTGCCCAGATTGGTGAAGAGGGTCACCTCTCTCAATCGGCACGGCTCGGTCATGACCAGCCGCCAGCTTTCGGTGTAATTGAGCTTGAGTGGGAAATGGGTTCCTCCCACCGACCCCATCAAGTCATTGCGCAGCATCACCCGGCATTTACTCTTGCCGCCATTAATCAGCACTTTCTGAATGGTAACTTGATCGTTGAGCGAGGTGACGCGTATCTGTGGTCTTCCGATGGCGGTGTACTCCACTTCCAGACTGAACTCGGGGCCATTAGCGGATGCAGTATCGCAAGCGTTCAGTAATAGGCCACAGGCCAGCAGCAAGGGATAAAGCAGTGTGCGATTCATGATCTCTCCTTAATAAAAATGGCAAAAGGATGCCTGACCGACGAGGTGAACCTCTCGGCCTAACGGGTGCAAACGTAATGAGTTAATGGTGGTGCGGGCTGATAGCCAAATGCCACCAAGTGGATGGAGTGAGGTTAGGTCGTGTCGAACTCCTTTCGATGTTGGGGTGACTATTTCAATAAATTAGATCTAATGGGATGATCCTCATCGCAAAGGGTCCTTAATGTCAATAAAAGTCCATAGTCAACTATCAGGGTTGATTGGAGGACTTATGACAAACATCAACTCTGAAGAGCTGGCCAAGAGCGTGGGCAAAGCGATTGGGCGCCAACGCCAGCAGGCGGCGCTGACTCAGGAGCAAGTGGCAGAGCACTTGAAGATAGGTATGGAAGCCGTCTCCCGAATGGAGCGAGGCCTCGTGGTGCCGACCGTCGTGCGGCTCGCTGAGCTGGCTCAGCTGTTTGGCTGTGAGCTTGCAGACTTTCTGCGTGAGACCAGCAACCGCCCCACCGAACAAGGCATTGTGCTCAGCCAGCAGTTGGCCAAACTCGATACAGCTGACAGAGCGCTGGTGCTGGAGGTGGTTGATAAGCTGGTAGCACGACTGGCGCCTTAATGACTCACAGTGCGCATCGATGACAGACCGATGGGATACTAGGACCGATAACTTGGGAGGCCGCAATGGCGTTCCCAAGCGGACTTACGGCGATCTTTGCTTGGTGTCTCCTGATGATATCTATCTGAGATTGTATTCAATCGCACTGACTGCGATGATAAGCTCTGTACGGGTACTTATAGCGTAGTAATACACCTAAATTACTTTACCTTAGCGTCCTTTACTAAAAGGGCCGGAGTATAAATAAAACAGAGGAATATCTGTGGTTCGCCCTCTTCGCAAAAGCAAACTTGATGGAACCTTGTACTCCCGTCGTGAAATTGTTGAAGCTGAAATTCAAGAGTTGGCAACCGTTAGCCAAGCGGAACTTGAATACAGAACGTCAATTCTCTCACCTACCGATCCCTGCTTTGTTTCATCAGAAGCATTAGTGCATCTTGTTCGGAATTTGGAAGAAGGGGGGCATCGAAAGAAGCTAATCGAATTCTTACTCCAACGAGTTTACTATCGTCTTCCTCGCGCTGAAAATTCAGATGAATCAACCCTCTCACTTACCAAGGCAAACATCCGAGATGATGTTGTAGACCGATTCATCGATCTATTACTTAGTGACAGGTCGTCGTACGACGACCGGCTGGACTACTACGAGATCAACTTCAATTCGGCCATCGCGAAAGACCGTGCGGATGCTAGCAATCGCCATTGGAAGCATGAAAATCGGAGTGAAGAGTTATTCACAGATGATGTATCTCTTGCTGCTGGGGCAGCAATCAGCGGCTATGATCCTTTTGACCCTCACGATCTCGATCAAAAATCTTACCGGCTACAGCTCGACAATGCGATTGATGGTCTACCTGAAATCCAAAGAAGAATCATCGAAATGCTCCTTCAAGACATTCCCATCGACTCTCAAGAGCCCTCTGCCGTTACCATAAGCAAAGCGTTGGGCAAGAGTGAGAAGACTATCCGTACACACCGTGACAAGGCCTTTGCAACTTTACGATTGCGCCTTGAACGCAAGGGGAAACAGTGATGACTAAGCGTTCGCCTATTTCTAGCGAAGACGTCATGAACGCTTTCGCGATGGATTTCGAGCCTAAGACTGACATCCTCAAACAGTATCTAGCTGACTATCCCCAGTTTGCTGCCGATCTTGTCGATCTTGCCAGAGAGCTTTCTCGGGAAATCGACGAGGACCTTCCGTTGAGCGTGCAAGAGCTTGCCGCCATAAGCGCTAAAATGGATCGGCTCCGCGAGTCCACAGTCACGGTAGAAACGCTGCAGACTGCTTCGCCAAAGATCTTCGCTGCCGCAGCCAAAGCTCTCGGATTACCCATACAAGTCGGCGTCGCCATTCGCGAGCGACGAATAGATGTTGCGACGCTGCCAAGCCGGTTTCTCACACGTTTAGCGAACGAGTTACAAACATCAGTAACTGTTATTCAGTCATTTCTCCTTTTGCCTGCGCAGGTCTCATCAGTTCGTTCAAACAAGTCCGATGACAAACCCGCCTTAGCCGAAAAAGTCCCGCTTGAACGCCTTTTAAGAGAGGCGGGAATGGATGAGGCAAGCATTTCAAAGCAACTGCTCGACGATGAGTGACCATGGACCCAATAGAACTTGCTCGACAGTACGCGAAACACTTGCATGATGAAGCTGTCCAACACGGCAGCGATCCATGGTCTCCTTATCGGTTCGCCGAAGACATAGCGGAGAAGCTGGGCATCTTGGTTGAAAGATGCGTCCCCGGTGCTTCAATCCTCGATGGGGCACGCGCAACGTTTGATGCCGCCTTGCCGCTGATTGTTCATGAGGACTTAGGAACTCCGTTCGAGCAAGCCTTTCTCGTAGCTCATGAAGTCGGGCACGCCGTGCTTGGCGACGGTGAGGAAGAGGAAGGGTCAGCATTTCAAATCGATCCAACACGAACCTCTGAGGTCTCGCCAGTTGGGATAGAGCGAGTGGTCGATTACAGCCGACGGCAGCGCCGAGAAGTCCAGATGGACCTCTTCGCGAGAGAGTTGCTGTTGCCAAGGTCGCGAGTCTTCGACTTGCACGTCACTCAAGGGAAGACCTGTTCGGAGATTGCAAACCGGTTGGGGGCTCCCTTCGAGGTCATCGCACAGCAGATGCTTGATGCGCTTTTGCTCCCCCCAGTGCCAGTAGTTGCAGCAGAAGCGCCTGTCGAAATTCCACTCAACGAGAAGCAACAAACAGCAGCCAACCATCGCGGGGCTGCGTTCCTTCTCCAAGCAGGGCCAGGCACCGGGAAGACCCGTACGCTGGTGGCGCGAGTTGAGAGCTTATTGGATGAGGGGGTTGATCCAAGACGTATCCTTCTCCTAACCTTCTCGAACAAGGCTGCTGCGGAGATGTCCGAGCGGATTGCGCTGAAGCGGCCAGCGGAAGCCGCAGCTCTTTGCATCGGAACCTTCCATAGCTTTGGCTTGGACATCCTCAGACGATTTAACGATCGATGTGGCCTTCCGGTCGATCCCCGCCTAATGGACCGAACCGAAGCAGTAGAACTGCTTGAAAACGAATTTCCTCGGCTAGGTCTGACCCACTATCGCAATCTTTACGATCCATCCCAGACAGCTGCGGATATCCTGACCGCGATCTCACGAGCCAAGGATGAAGTTGTTGATGCGGCGGCCTATCTTGCGCTAGCCAATGCAATGGCTAACGCGGCGAGTAACCCGAGCGAAGTGGAGGCTGCGGAGAAAGCAACAGAAGTCGCCAAGGTCTACGCTTGCTATGAAGAGCTCAAAACACTCGCTCAATGTGTCGACTTTGGCGACCTAGTTATGCGCCCGGTTCAACTACTGGAGAGCGATGAAGCCGTTCGAAGGCAGTTGCAGAGCGACTATGACCACATTCTGGTCGACGAGTATCAGGACGTTAACCACAGTAGCGTTCGGCTTCTTACGACACTGAAGCCGTCAGGTAATAACCTCTGGGTGGTGGGGGACGCCAAGCAGTCAATCTATCGGTTCCGCGGCGCCTCTTCGTTCAACATGGCCCGATTCGGTTGCCAAGATTTCCCTGGAGCGGTACGGGACAGCCTGAAAATCAACTACCGTTCCACCCCTGAAGTTGTCCATGCTTTTTCTGCTTTTGCTGCAGGTATGTCCGCAGTTGATGGAGAAGAGGCCCTTGAGGCGGATAGAGGCCCAAGCGGAACGCTGCCCGAAATCATCACAGTGAACAACGCCCCCCTGCTGACTTCGGCCATCGCTGATGGCATTCAAGAGCTTAGTAAGTCGGGCTATCGGTATCGGGACCAGGCAGTTCTTTGCCGGGGTAACGATCGACTTTCGGAAATTGGACGTGAGCTCGAGCGCGCCGGCATTCCAGTGCTTTTCCTAGGCAGCCTGTTTGAGCGCCCGGAAGTAAAAGACCTTGTCGCGGTGCTATCACTACTTGTGGATCGGCGCGCGATGGGGATGATTCGGACGGCTTGTTGGCCAGAATTCGCCATGAGTTTGGAGGATGTAGTTTGTGTCTTTGAACATTTACGAGGTACCGACGCGGAACCTGGCGCTTGGCGACTTAGCATTCCAGCTGAACTGACACCTGCTGGTCAGGCAGCTCTGTCTTACCTCAATGCAGCTCTTGCAGGCTTCGACGCGACCTCCCAACCTTGGATCGTGCTGGCAACCCTTCTGCTCGACCGGACTAGACATGCTGCCCGCATTGCGTCTTCAGCCTGCGTCTCGGACCAGGCTCAGGGCATCGCAATCTGGCAGTTCATGAACTTCGTTCGGGCGCAGCCGAACGGCCAGGGTCTCCCGATCCAGCGGCTTTCTGATCGCGTGAGGAGACTGCTGCGCCTTCGGGACGACAGAGATTTGAGGCAGCTACCCACGGCAGCCCAGGGGATTGATGCGGTTCGCCTGATGACTATCCATGGCTCGAAAGGGTTGGAATTTCCAGCGGTTCACATTGCCGGCGTCAATAAGGACTCCATCCCAGGGGCACTTCGGACATCAAAGTGTCCCCCACCTGCAGGCATGGTCGCAGGTGGTCAAGGGAGTGCAGAGGACATTGCACGGGCGGCTCACAACGAAGAGCAGGAGTGCTTGTTCTACGTCGCAATGTCCCGGGCGAAGACACGCTTGGCGTTTTACGGAGCGACCTCAACATCGAATGGGCGTGCTAGGCCGCTATCGCAGTTCCTGGATCGCATTGGTCCAGCTCAACGGCGTGCCGTCACGCCTACTACGGTATTACCTCCTGCCCCGGACGATACGCAAATACCCATCGTCTTCTCGGGAACCCCGCGGTTCAGCTCAGATGCGGTCGCGCTTTACGAATCGTGTGCACGGCGATTCCTCTACACACACTTGCTTCAGGTGGGTGGCCGGCGCTGCATGAGTTCATTTATGCATATGCATGAAGCGATTCGTGAGGTCTACCGGAAGATCGTCGCGCAGGGCAGCTCTAGTGCTGAGTGGGAGGATCTGCTTTCTCAGGCCTTCGCGGCTCAGGGGCTTCATGAACATGGCTATTTCGATGACTACCGTGAGATAGCCTCCACCATGCTCCAATACTTCCAAGCATCGAGGGCTGGCGCGCAGGTTGAAGCTCCGACCCCGCTGCGAATTGTATTAGACGGCCATGAGATCGAAGTAACACCGGATGATGTTATCGTGAAAGACGGAAAGCGGGCCATACGTCGGGTAAGAACTGGCCATGCGCCCAGCCGTGACAGCAAGGACGTCGGTGCAGCTGCATTTGTACTAGCGGCCCAAGCGGAGTTCCCGGGTGCCGAGCTGGAACTGGTCTACCTAGCTGATGCTGAAAGCAAGCCGTTGAAACTCAGCCCCAAAGAGTTGAGCAATCGCCAAGAAAAATTGGGCGAGATTTTCCGCGGCATCCGAGGCGGCCAGTTCCCAACAAATACTTCGGACGCCACTTGCCCGAACTGCCCGGCCTTTTTCGTGTGTGGCGCAGCCCCCTATGGAACCCTCTTAAAACAATTCTGAAAAAAGTTTACCGGCGGCAGTCACTGGGTCCGATTAGAGAGTTGAAGGCAGAACAAACTCTGTCGCAACACTTTAGAGGACCATATGAAAAACTATCCGTTTGACGACGTTGGTGACGCGATCCGTGAGGATCGTCCACTGCGAGAGGCCGGCGCCTATCGCATCCGCTTCGGCTTGGAAGGACTGACCTTCCGCAACATCGACGTGCCTGACCCGGTACCCACCGGTCGGCAAATCTTGGACAGCGCGGGGCTCGATCGCCGAAGCGACTATCTACTCTACGCACTTCTCACCTCGGGCGATTTTGAGGACGTCCGTCTCGACGAGACAGTGGATCTGCGAGGCAAGGGGGCTGAGCGCTTCATTGCATTCAAGTCCGACCGAGCCTTCAAGTTCTCCTTGAACGATCGCCAGATGGCCTGGGGTCACCCGGAGCTGTTGGGCAGCGTTTTGTATGACCTAGCCGACGCCTCGCCCGAAGAGGCCATCTTCTTGGAAGTACGGGGCGGCGAAGACATCCTCATCGAGCCGGATGACAGGATCAATCTCGACAGCCCTGGCATTGAGCGGTTTATCACCGCCCTCAAGCCGCAAAAGGGCTACGTCATCGTAGTCAATGCTGTCGAGGAGATTGTGCCGGACAAGCATGTCACCTTCGAGCAGGTGGTCAAGTTGTCCCATCCAAACGCGCCGGCAGAGACCAACGTCAAGTTCTCGATGACATACCGCAATGCTGCCTCGCACCCCCATGCTGGTGAACTCGCTGAGGGTGGCTCCGTTGAAGTCAAAAAACAGGGGACAATTTTCAATGTCACACGCACTGTTCAGTCTTAATGCCGATCTGGCCCGGCTGCGTACGGAGGGCTACTTCGTTCGCATTCAGGGGAGTCTCCTAGTCATGCTGGAAGTGCCCTATGTCGACGCTCAATGTCGTGTGCGTACCGGCACGCTGGTGTCCAACCTTGACTTGGCTGGGGATCGGACGCGCAAACCAGAGACACACGTAATCCACTGGGACGGCGACTTCCCCTGCAGCGCGAATGGAACGCCCTTGCCAGGCATTTCCCATGCGTCGCCCAACACCGACCTCGGTTACGGGCTCACCGCAAGGCACAGCTTTTCCAGTAAACCCAATCCGGATGGCTACCCGGACTATTACACTAAGATGGCTACCTACGCGACCATCTTGGCCGGCCCTGCGGCCGTCCTGCAGCCCGGAGTCAGCCCACGGCTGATCCGTGGTGCTGACGATGAGAATGAGCCCAGCGTCTTCAACTATCTCGATACAGCATCCAGCCGGGTAGGCCTAGGCGCGCTATCTAGCAAGCTGGAAGGTGAGGTGGTGGGCATCCTCGGCGCTGGTGGTACCGGTGGGTACATCCTCGATCTGGTCGCGAAAACGCCGGTGAGGGAAATCCGGATCTTCGACGATGACGATTTTCTTTCCCACAACGCGTTCCGCGCGCCCGGGGCTCCATCGCTCGAAGAGTTGCGGGACGCCCCCAAAAAGGTGCACTACCTGAAGGGCATCTATGAACGGATGCATCGCGGGATCGTGGCCCACCCCGTGAAGATGAAAACGGAGACGCTGGGGCTGCTTGACGGCATCACATTTGCGTTCATCAGCATGGACGCGGGTGAGGAAAAGCGGGCCGTGGTGGCGAAACTCGAAGCACTTGGTGTGCCATTCATCGACGTCGGGATGGGGCTTGAACTTAGCAACGGTAGCTTGGGCGGCATTCTGCGGGTGACAACGAGCACGCCGGCGAAACGCGAGCATGTCCACGCAGGGCGAATTTCTTTCGCTGGTGGCGGAGGTCAGGACGTGTACGCATCCAATATCCAAGTGGCCGACCTTAACGCCTTGAATGCTTGTCTCGCAGTCGTGAAGTGGAAAAAGCTCTGCGGATTCTATCGCGACCTAGAGAGCGAGCATCACAGCACGTACACGACCGATGGGAGCATGCTGCTCAACGGAGATCAAACATGATTCGCTATCAGACTCTGGAACATCGTTTTGTGCGAAATGTTCCACGCGAGCTGGAGCCAGGCATCTTGTATATCTCGATGGACTATGCAACCGCAGTGCACTCATGCTGCTGCGGTTGCGGGGACCGCGTGGTGACCCCATTCACCCCGACCGACTGGCGAATGACGTTCGATGGAGAGTCCATCTCGCTCCAGCCCTCCGTAGGCAACTGGAATCAGAAATGTCGGTCGCATTACATCATTCAGCGAGGACGTGTTTTAGAGTCGGGACCTTGGTCGCAAGGCCAGATAGAGGCGGAACGCTTACGCGACAAAAAAGCCAAAGCAGCACATTACCGTGTCTTGAATGAATCATGTACTGAGTTGTCGAATGCTATTCCTCCCCGAGAACAGTGTTCTCCTGCCCAGTCAATTAGTATCTGGGCTCGACTTAAAGCATGGCTTCAACGCTGACTGTAGATTTAGAGCGATAAGCTTACAATCAGTTTCGAAAGTGCCGAGGGGGTATCGTTTAACATTGATTCGGATTAGCCGGTGAATTTCATCCTCTGCTTGAACCGATATGGGAGCACTCCAATCTTGAAGAGCTTACAGCGATGAGACTTATGTAGCATCGCTGTAGCTATTCTCTGGTCTGTACTTGGAAGAAATTCGGGTCGAGGAAAAGGCACTGGTTAGTGCGCTCGTACAGGAGCTGGCTGATCAAGAAAAACAGGTGAGGACTATCGCGTTAGCCCCCTAGTTCGACCATACATTGGTTAAGCAGTAAGCCTGCTACTCTGCATTGTCTACCAGCAAGTGATCAAATCTATCACACCGTTGACAAGGCCCAGCGTCCTAAAGCGTATAATGTGTCCTTTCCATACCAACCAACTTGACCACGACAAAAAGAAGGACAGAATATCCCTTAAAACTATCGACTCTCCTCCTCTCTCCTTGGCCTGCCAAGGCGAGGTTGGCGTGATGGTCTCTCCATACGCCCGAAGGTCCGACGACCGGCTGGCAATATTGCCAGTATTTGCGTATCCAGCTTGGTCAGATAACTCAGCGCATTAATCAGGTGTATACGCTTGACTGTATCGCTGTAGTGCACCATCCCAATCCCATCAGTACCCCATCTCTGATATTCCTCCCGTCTGACCTGGCAGTTGTAATAGATCCCGTTATTGTCGGTTATATCCTCCCACAGCTCCCCTATCGCTCTACTCAGCGAGATATCTTGTTGGTGTACAGCCCCATTAAAAATGAACGTAATGTGGGTATGGAAACGTCTATCAATACCGTACTCCAGTTTCCAGATATAGCCTACCAACGCAGGATATTTGTTCTGTATTCGACGAAGGTAACAACGCAGGTTATTCGTCACGAGGTCTAGCGTGAGCTGGTCGTAGTAGTCTTCGTGATAGCCGATATCCAATCGGATGACTAATAGCTTGGCATGCTGGTCGAATAGGCTATTAACATACGTCGCTATACTGCACTGATTGCGGCTCTGAACGCGTTTGAGGTTATTGAGGCGCTTACGGTGCGCCTTACTCTTGAGCTCTCTTAGAAACGCATACAGCGCGTTATTGATATCCCTGGCTAATTCGTCACCGACATCACTATCGAGAGATCTCTCATGGATGAGGTGCAATCCATAAACCTCTCGCATATGCGTTAGGAATAGCGCTACCGTTGGATGCGCTGACGATACCTCCTCATGACAATAAAAATAATCACACACGGTATCCAACGCATTAAAGAGTTTGGTTGATTGCCTACGGTCAATGCAAGTGATGCGTGACTTACCTGGGGCTGAATCAACAGCCCTGACAATAGGAAGCGTTGTATTTTGGAGCAGGTCTGTTATGGATAGGATATCTAATAGTCTGACTGAATTAAACATGGTGGCCTCGCTTAGGCAGGAGTAACCCTACGCTGTGTTATAGACACACGCGTATATAGGGGCGATTGGTGGAGTGGTATTGGCTAACTATGCTGGTGGTAGCATGACCACCACATGGGAGTGGTGTAATGGTACGCGATAGTGGTAATGGTAATGGTTATTGGGTGTATATGGGTGGCTGTACATAGCGTAGGAATAGTATTAAATAGAAGTGATAATAAATAATAAATAATAAATAATAAATAATAAATATACCTAAACGTGATACGCCTGCCTCACCTACGAAAATACCAAAAACATATATAAGAGGAAATGGCTATTTCCATAACCCATGAGCCTATCAAGACATGATTTATAACACTGGAAGTTATGGAGCTCACTAAGGATGAAAAAAGTGTATTCAAGACTGGCTTCTACCAATAAGCCAGCTATCAACATCGTGCTCAAACCAGCCAATAGAGGACTGACCTATCTTGAAAGGTTTAGGAAATGTCTCGTCATAACGAGGAGACTTGGGGTTAAGCCAGTCATAGATAGTAGACCTGGCCATGCCAATCTTGTTGGTGAGGTCTTTGATGCGCAGGACTTTGATGGTGTTGTTCATGGTGTACTCCTGATGATGTAGTGGGTTGTTTCATCAGAAGAGCGAGCCAGTTAAAAAAAAGATGGTAGTTCAGCGAGCTGAGTGGTCATGATGCCAAATACAAGTATGTGCCTTCATATTGGTAACTTTCTATGGTTTGGAATGGTCACCCTCTCGGTGCACATATGTAGCGATAGCCGGAGTAATAGCCATACAGGTAGGAGCATGCACATAGCCCATGAAGGATGATTGAAAACTCAAAAGAGTTTCGCTTTGCCATGCAAAGTCACCTCCCATGTTAAGTGTGATCATGGTTGTGTATCGTGATTTACAGCTAAGTGTGCAACTGTAGCCATCTAGATGTCTGCGCTTGCTTCTTTGCATTTTTATCGTGATATTCAGGCGGAGTTATGGTTATTTGATAGACAAGTAATTCATCATCACAGCTAGTGACGTAAAAGGAGAAAACTCATGACTGACGAAATTGATGTGATAGCAAAAGAAGAAAGGAGGATAGTAGATAAGGGCGAAACAGAAGAAATAATTAAAAAGTTTTCAATTTATGAGTATAGCGATTCCCTACTGAAAGCAGCTCAAAGAAATAGAACTTATGCCCATATTGCAGCTACGATAAGTAGAGGCCTTATGCTCAAAACATCTGAAATTGATGACTATAGACTTCGTTTTATAAAATCTTTTGGGGTGGATCGGCGCCATTACCTGAAAAGAAGTCGGATTGTTTCGGGTGACGCTGATTTCTTTGAACGAATTTTTATGTTGCTTAGATATATTGGGACTATTCGAAAATACAGTTACTACCATTTACCTATGATTGGTCGGCGGATTTTTGAAATAAGTAATCTGGAAGAAGAGCAGAGTGTTAGTAAGGCGTTCGAATTAATAAAGGATAGAATGGCAAGTCAAAAGGATTTATTGCCTGTGTATAGTGCGGCACAGAAGAAAGAGATTAGAAAAATACTTAGAAAACTAATTTTGTCAAATATTAATGCATTTATTTCAGATGAAGACTTTGGGAGGCGTTTCAATGTGCACCCTGCAGTGCCATACTTTATTAAAGCTATAAAGTTTCATAGACTGTCAATTGATGGTGATATTGATTTCAATGAATATTACTCAGATGATGTTATTGGTGGGTTGGTAAGCTTTCTTAACGTTGTCTTTGACTCGAACAGCTATAAAGAAAGTGTAAGGGTGAGAGTGTTTAATGTTGAGCAAAATATTAAATCCATCTTTGGCTACGTAAAAGAAAAAGAGGAAGGAAAAGCTCATTATGTGGTCAGATTTAGTTTGGGTTTCAAACCAGAGATAGAGAATATGTATGCTGAAGATGATGACATCCATATCGAGTCTAGTAATGTAGCTACACAGCCTGAAACAAAAGGCTTGGATAAGGAACCATTGAAAATTGCTTCCCAAGCCGAAGGCTTCAAAGATAAGCTAGAAGAGTTAGTAGAAGGACGGCGCAAGCTTTTCATAAACTGCTCGAGAAATCCATTGTTTAGGCATGTAGATGGATATATTTGGAAGTTGGACTATTGCTCTATCAGAGGATACTACATGCATGTTTTTTTGTTTTTAGGTCGAGGGTGGGAGCATAAACTTGACATAAGAGAGACGATCGGGCAGCTCTGGAAAAGTACTATCATAAAAGACGGCGAAGGGGATGTTTTTGCTTATCCTGGAGATCGGTATGAGTTTAATTTGATGGATGGTGTTAATAGTAGTCATGCTTTATATGAAGAGTTAGAATCTCTATTTAGGCAGGATATTTTAGCCCATGTGGACACAATCCTTTCAAATGGTAAAAAAGCACGTTCTTTTGGTAAGGGAGCGCAACGCAAGCCAGTAAGGAATAGATCTAAATATAAATTTTAGCAACAGCCTAAGGATTAAAGTAAATCCACAAAATTTAGCAATGGATTACTCAAGTACGCTAAAAAACTAAATTCGCAGCTTTTGGCGTTATACTTTCATGGCTCGAGCGAAGTATTGCTCATATCTGTGCTTTCTGGCTGGCCAGAGGCGATAAGGCTGAGCATTCCAAGTGGCAAAGGGTCTATCAGGATCACCGGCAGCAGACCACCTGACAGGCAAGGCTAATGGCTAGGGAAGGCGCCGCATCAGCTTTGTGCTCATCAGGTGGCTGCGTAGCATAACGGAGCAGACAACAAGATGGCACTAGCTGTACAGGCTGGGTAAAAATACATGGAGGGTAAACCCGGTGTACCCTCCATAGGCACAGTCTACAAATCACTGAAGAAAGTGCTGTGCTCCCCTACCCCACTTGTAGATGCACAATATTGTCTGGCGGTTGTTCTGATGGTTTTAAAATCCCTCCCCACAACTCCAGCGCCATTTTTTGTTCCGGTAACCGAACCGTATGAACATAGTGAGCCATTACACCGGGTAGAGCATGGCCTAAAATTTGTTCCACGACATGAGGGGCAATCCCAGCCTCGTTTAGGCGGGTCGCCAAGCTCCTTCGCAGATCGTGCCATGTCCAAGGGGCGCTATGCCCGAGCCGCTTCCAAATCCCCCTTCCCCACTGACTTACCGCTTCTGGTCGCTTGAGTTCCCCTAGCAAGTATGGGGATGACTGTGCGGCGGCTGCTTTCAGCAAGGCGTCTATCGTCGGCCGAATAAAATCAGGTATTGGTCTCACGATTTTATTACCTGTTTTTGAGTTAGACGCAGGTACTGTCCATGTACCTTCGGCTAGATTCCATTCTTCGGGTGCTGATAGCCGAGCTTCTTGAGTTCTTGCACCGAACGACAATAGAATCTTGGCCAAATTTCCGTAGTAGCAATATGGACCTAGCTTCTCAGCCCAATCCCATAGTGTTCGCAGTTCTTCTAGCGTCAGAACCCTATCTCGCTTACTTGCTTTTTGCCCAACATCAGCGACGGTCAAGTCATCCAATGCATTACTCACTGCAAACTGTCTGACACGGCAAAACTTCAGAGCATGCTTACAGTTTTGGAAACAATACCCACTAGCCACAGGTGCTACCTTCGAGTATTCGTCAAAGACGCTCAACCAGTGACGAGTATCACAATCTGACAAAGGAAGATCTCCGATACGGGGATAGACCCACTTAGCAAATTGCTGGCGATGCTTCTCACTGTTCGACCTTTTCTTATCGGCGTGATGACAGAGCCAATACTCGAGTGCATCTTTAACCGTGACAGGCTTAAGCCTTTCATCTTTCCCGATCCTAGTCATCAAGGCGGGATCATTGCCCTCTTCCAACCAAGCTCGACATTGCGCCGCCTTTTTCCTTGCCTCGGAAAGCGACAGCCCCCCCTCTTGGCCGGTATAGGATCCCAGAGTCAGATTTTTTGCCTTGCCTAAAATTCGATAGCGGTACACAAAGCTGACTTTTCCGCTATTCCTCCACAGAACAGATAGCCCATCCCTGTCTGCAACCTTTCTGGGTGTATCATCATCGTGACCACGCAGCATTGCTTTGAGTTTTGAATCTGAGATTGCCATTTTGAACCCACACCTGAACCCACACCTGTCTTATATACCCTAAGATGGCTTTAGACAAGAAAGGTCATTTTAAAGATAAAAATCATATAGATAGACTACACTCGTGAGCGACATCAAACAGTATTAGACAGATAGTGTGATAATACGGCATGAACTGATCTCGGTCAGATCTGCTGCAGTGCAGATGAAGGCGTATTCCAGCAATGGGATACGCCTTTTTCTATGGCTGCCATTTACTCGCTGGCAAGCTTGATGCCCAGCCCCACGAACAAGCCCCCCATCAGACGGTTGAGCCAGCGCCCCAGCCGGGCAGGCAAGCTCACCCTGCGGCTCGCATAGGCAGTCGAGAAGGCCAGCAGGTGGCACCAGATCATGCCGTTGAGGTTGAAGATGCAGCCAAGCAGAATGAAGGCCAGCGCCTTCTGTGGCGCATCTGGGGCAATAAACTGGGGCACAAAGGCGAGGAAGAAGAGCGCGACCTTGGGATTGAGCACATTGGTCAGCAACCCCTGCCGAAATATCCGGCCATAGGAGAGTACAGGCAAGGCCACAGCCTCGTTAGTAGCAGGAGGCGTCTTGGCCCCTTGCCAGAACATGGAAAACCCCAGGTAGACCAGATAGAGCGCCCCCATCAACTTGATGACGGTGAACAGCTCAGCCGAGGTGCTCAGCAAAGCCGACAACCCTAGTGCAGCCGCCAGAACATGCACCATGGTGCCCGTCCCAATCCCCAGCGCAGCGACTGAACCCGCCCGCCAGCCCTGAGAGCCGCTGCGCAGCATGATGAGCAGAGAATCAGGCCCAGGCATCATGTTCAACAACAAACCAGATACAATAAACAACGCCAGATCGTGGATCCCCAACATACACAGCTCCTTGTTCGTGAAAGAGACAGTCTATGGATCCCATGTCTCTTGTCATCCCCCGTAGCAGCAATAGTGATTATCAACGGAGGGAGTAGCCGAGGCATCACAACTTTGGCCAAATAGGGATCCGAGGATAAAAAGAGGAAATCATCAAACTGAACGCGAAGGGAAGGCGAATTATTTGGACAATGCCTTGTACAGAAATGCAAAAACCGGCGGGAGGAAATCTCAAATAATAAAAAAACCCCGCTCGATGAGCGGGGTTTTTCGTGTTGGGTGCCTGGCAGTGTCCTACTCTCGCATGGCGAATGCCACACTACCATCGGCGCTAC